>NZ_JARPLU010000082.1:0-5390 GCF_032349615.1 Limnospira sp. PMC 1279.21
AGCGCTATTACTACGCATCCGGTTAATTACCTATCAACCTGCGGAATGTAGGTTTTTAAAAACCTCCACTATCACCCCCCTTACATTACGGAAAATAGTTAAGTTTTACTAATCATTCCGTGGAAATGGTTTTAATTTTCCCAAGTATGTTAAGAATTCATACATTTTTATTGATAATTTCTCGTAAACACTTGACGAGATTATAGGGGTTCTGCTTTCATCATATAAATCGCACCCAAGGGCTTGCTATGTCTACACGCAAAAAAGTTGGCTGTAACCCCTATTTTATGGCAGTTAAAAATATTCTCTGGTCAAGTTTTTAATCTCACGAATCACGAGTTTTTCGCCTTTGGCCACTGCTCGAACTTGCCACCCCTTGACAAAATAACTTTTTTATGCTGACGGGGTGATTAAGTCTTTCCACCCCTCAGAGGAGTTAAAAGAGTTGTGGGGGGAGTCCGGGGAGGGTCAAGAAAAATGGGGTTATTGACCGCGACGTTCCTTTTCTCGGCGGCGGCGATCGCGCCAATCAGCAAAAGTCAAATAGGCGACACCACCGGTTACCAGAAGCAACAGAGCGATCGCCATGAGAAACAGAATATTAACCGTAGTAAACTCCATGAGTGCTGTATCTTCCCCTAAATGGCTGGCAGTTCATCCAAAATGGTAAACCGAACATGGTTAATCGCCAAATTCCCTAGAGAGACTTTTTCCTTATCGACAGGAAGCCCCTGGTTAGTCAGGCGTTGAAACTTCAGCCCCTTACCTATTTCTATATGATACCAAGCCAAGCCCATAAAAAACCGTAAAGGATAAGGTCCACTACCACCAGTATCATCAGGGTTAGACTCCATAGGAACCCAGCCAAAGCCAGGAATATAGAACTCCAGCCAAACATGATTATACTCTGGTTCTAGGGGAACGCCCCGGCGATCAGCAAAAGCCGGACATTTGTAGCGTCCCACCGTCCGACAGGGTATTTCATTTAGCCGTCCCAAAGCCAGCAATACCCCCACATACTCACCGCAGGACCCTATCCCCCGGTCTAGTACCACGTCTGGGGTTTCAATTTTAGCGGTAAGGCTGTAGTCAAGGCGATCGTAAACATAATTCCGAACACTTAATAATTTCCGCAGAATATTAGTTTCTGTCCCCACGGCTTCTTCAGCGGCTTGACGGACTATGGATGATTCCATAGCGAGGTTATCATTATCTACTAGATATTTATCCTTAAATTCCTGAGTTAATGGCTGGATTTTTTCCACATCTAAAGGATGGATTTGATATTTAATTCCTCGGACTTCTAATAATGCTTTCCAGCCAAAGATACGTCTTTCGGCGGAGTTGAGGGGTTTAAACTTAAAAACGGCTACCCTTTCTCCGGCTTCTATTTCCTCGGTGAAGGGAGTCCCAATATAGGAAATTTCCCGAACTTTTTGGCGATCAGTCTCGGAGGGTAGGGCGATACGCCATTCTACATCTTCTAGGTAAATCTCTTCTAAAGGTTCGATTTCCTCTACATAGGACATCTCAATCAGATATCCGTTAGATGTGGCATATCTTTGGGACTCATTGTAGTGAAAATAGAGGGGATGAATAAAAGTGCGATCGCGTTTAGCTAGTTGATATTGTTCATAGGAGTTAGGGTCATCTCGGATAAATAATTCATCTCCCGCATAGGCGACATATAGCACTTCTTCTCCGGTTTCCGGGTCAGTATAGAACCCCAAACCCGTGGGATACTCAAAGGGAGTTAACACATTAAACTTAGTTTCCCCGGTACCACGTTCGAGACAATAAACGGTTTGTTCGAGGCGATCGCATACCCACAATTCCTCATCTCGCACCGTCAAATTTTCGACCCCAATTCCGGGAGCATAAAACCGGGTAATTTCCCGACCGCTAATGAGACTATAAACAAAAATGCACCCCCCCTGTTGAGAACTAATATAAAGGGTAGAGTTCCAAACGGCAATCCCATCAAGATTATAGGGGAGAGTTACCAAAGGTTCCGGTTTCAGACTAGCGATATTCTCACCGACCAAAGCCTCTCGACAAACATAAACCGTATTGTAGCGAGTAAACCATAAATCATTAGACCACACCGCCAAACCCGTTACATCAGCAAACTCAGAAGTCTGATAAGGATTCACCACCGTAGCATTATCAGTTTCCGGGTCTATCCTCAACAAGAACCCCCGCAAGGAATCGATCGCCAAACAATTTTTGCCAACAAAAGTGATACCATAGAGCGAGGAAACCCCCATGGGTCTGATAGTTCTGTGCCGATAATTGCTAGTTGTTCCAACATTCGTTAAATTGAGATTCATGCTAACTTTGACACTCCCACTTTCCAAATACAACAATTTTTGACAGTCAATTACGGAAACATTGGATACAATTTAGCTATCTTGATAACCTGTATGTTAACGAGTTTTTGAGTTGAATCCTATGGTTAAGACAACCCCTACTATTTTGTGGACAACTCTGTTGGGTGCGCTGTGTACCCAAACCATTGTCTGGGGTAGCCTAGTGCGACCAGCGATCGCCTACCCATCCAACGGAGATGTAATCATTCAAAATCAACCATCTCCATGGTTAATAGCCTTCGACCCACCCCAGCGGGGAGTTCCCGGAAGACGGTACGGGGGAGGAACCAGAGGGGAGGTATGTGCTGACTATGCAAGCCTCATCAGTCTAATTCCCGTTTCCACGATGGGTTTGACCGCCCATGAGAAACCCCAATTGTTCTTTTATCTCCCGGTAGCTAGTCGGGATACCCCCATTAAGTTACTTGTGACTAAGTTACCAGATTCAGAGTCTCCCGAAACAGAAGAAATAGTGATTTATAGGACCGAATTTCAACTGGATATGGAAAATCCTGGCATTGTGGGCATAGATCTGGCGGATCTCGATGGCTTTCCGGGTTTGGAAGTGAACCAATATTATCACTGGTACCTGACAATTTTATGTGATCCGGACAATGAATCGGTGAACCAAATTGTGGATGGTTGGATCAAAAGGATCGACTTAGACTCTGATCAGATTCTGACATTAGAAGGACTCAATGAGAGCGATCGCCTAAAATTTTATACAGAAAAGACCCTTTGGTATGATATGGTCGCCGCCTTTTCGGAATTACTTTCAGATAATCGAAGAGATACTCAAGTCCAGCAGGCTTGGCTAGAATTGTTAAGATCGGAGAATCTCGAGCAAGCAGGTCGTAACCGGGTGCGTCTGTATGAACAACCTTTTATTCGGGGTAGTGGCGGGTTACGCAATCAACTCCGTTCTGACTAAGTATCCCCACCAACCCCCCCGTCAATCAAGTAAGCGAGAAATTAACCTGCTGGTAGTGCCACTAGCTGGGGCTACACTTGAAGCCCCCCCATAACCCCTATGAGTTTACATATTCGATTGATAGGTTGTCAAATGACTACCGTTGGGTTGATTCTGTTTTCCCCCCTCGTTTCAGCCCAGGCTTTATTTTCCCCTAACTGTAATTCCGCAGACTGTTTAGGACTTTCTCAAAGTTTCCCCCTACCACCCCAAAGCGACCCTAACCGCGATCGCTTTTTACAACCCCTCCCGTCACCCCCCCAAATACCACCCAACGGGGAACCGGAAATAGAAACACCACCCCCCTCGTCCCCGCCAATTCCCGGTGATGATACTCCCTTCCCCATTAGTGAAATTCAAATAATTGGCAGTAGTATTCTATCGACTGAGGAAATTAATGCGATCGCCTCTACCGTATCAAACCAGACCATCACCCTCAACCAACTGCAAAATATAGCCGATCAGATTACAGAAATCTATCTGAGACGGGGTTATATGACTTCCCGGGCTGTGGTTCCCCAACAGACTATCACAGATGGGGTCGTGGAAATTCTGGTCATAGAGGGAAGTTTAGAAAAAATCGAGGTCGAAGGAACCCGCCGCCTTAATCCTAACTACATTATCAGTCGGGTGAATTTGGGCGCAAAAACTCCCCTAAATACCCTACAACTGGAAAATCAACTGCGACTATTGCGACTTAATCCCCTATTTGACTCTGTAGAGGCTAGTCTGCGTCCAGGAGGTGGCGAGGGACAGAGTATTTTAGTGGTCCGAGTCACAGAAGCTAATCCCATACAGCTTAGTTTTAGCTTAGATAACTATTCCCCCCCCAGTATTGGTAGCCAACGTTTGGGGGTTAATTTTAGTCACCTGAACCTCACGGGAAGGGGTGATTTCCTCTTGGTTTCCTATAAAACTACTCGCCTAATTACTGGGGGGGAGTCGGATATCTTAGATTTTATCTACTCTATCCCGGTTAATGCCATGGATGGTACGATTCAACTGCGGATTCCTCCTTATCGCAATCGGGTGATTACCGAAGAGTTTGCAGACCTCAATATTCAGGGGAACTCTCAGCTTTACGAAATTAGCTATCGTCAGCCTTTGGTGAGGACTCCCTGGGAGGAGTTCGCTTTATCTGCGGGGTTGAGTTATCAGGAAAGTCAAACTTTGGTGGATAATCAGGGGTTGCGCTTTGGCTTTGGTCCAGATGATGATGGTGTGACCCGTCTGGTGGTTCTCAAGTTGGGACAAGACTATATCCGACGCGATCGCCTGGGAGTTTGGGCTTTGCGATCGCAGTTTAGTTTAGGCTTGGGGATATTAAATGCTACTAATACCAAATTTCTGCCCAATAGCGATTTTGTCAGTTGGCTAGGACAGATACAACGGCTACAGCGTATCGGTGACAATCACCTTTTGATTCTTCAGGGAGATCTACAGTTAGCCGCTAACCCCCTATTTCCCTCTCAACAGTTTGTTATCGGTGGCGCGCAGTCTTTGCGTGGCTACCGTCAGAATGTCCGCGCCGGGGATAATGGCTTTCGATTCTCTATTGAGGACAGAATTACCCTTAAACGCGATCGCTTGAATTTACCTACTTTACAGTTAGCACCTTTTCTCGATATGGGCCAGGTTTGGAATCATCCCAACAACCCTAATAGTTTACCCAGTCAGACCTTTTTGGTGGGAGGGGGTCTGGGGTTACTATGGGAACCTATCCCTCATCTGAATATCCGTTTAGATTATGGTTTCCCCCTCATACAACTTCGCGATCGTGGCGACAATCTTCAGGATCATGGCATCTACTTCAATCTAGTTTATACCCTTAACTAGGTAATCCTTACCTATGTCCCCTCAACCCTGATTATTCTCCCCTCTGACCCAACCGAAAAAATTAATAACTTTTTACAAATGCTACCCGCTGATTTATGTCTACCCTCACTCAACCATCATCATTGCCGGGTAATGGTGGGTCAGAAGTCAATTATCCCGGTTTCCCATCATCATTGCGGGGTAATGGTGGGTCAGAAGTCAATTATCCCGTTTCC
>NZ_JARPLU010000082.1:5400-7428 GCF_032349615.1 Limnospira sp. PMC 1279.21
TTTCCCATCATCATTGCGGGGTAATGGTGGGTCAGAAGTCAATTATCCCGTTTCCCATCATAACTATCCCTATATGACGCACCCTACTAATTTGTTTATTGTAACTCTTTTTATATAAAAAAGGCATAAATTTTGATAAAAGTTCATAAATAGACTTGAGCTTTGATGAGAAACGATAAAAAATTCATATATAACTCATAGACTGCCATACTCTGTTTTTCGAGCATAAATGAATTGATAGCCTCTTTCCATTTGGGGAAAATTCATCAATAATGGCAATCAAGAGGGACAGCGATGTGATCGGGTGAGACAAAAACCGTACTACCTGAAATAGCGATCGCCACCCCGACAAAACCAAAGATAAAAAACTTGGGATGCTGAGTTAGTCCCAACTACTCAGCCCCATTATGGAAAAACCACGCCGCAGGAGAAAAAATCGTGAAACTCGCAGTATATGGGAAAGGTGGAATTGGCAAATCAACAACCAGTTGCAATATTTCCGTGGCCCTAGCCAAACGGGGTAAAAAAGTCCTGCAAATTGGCTGCGATCCCAAACACGACAGCACATTTACCCTCACAGGGTTCCTAATTCCTACCATTATTGATACCTTGCAGGAAAAAGACTATCACTATGAGGATGTATGGCCCGAAGATGTCATCTATAAAGGCTATGGCGGCGTTGATTGTGTAGAAGCAGGTGGTCCCCCGGCTGGTGCTGGCTGTGGTGGCTATGTAGTGGGAGAAACCGTTAAACTTCTCAAAGAACTAAATGCCTTTGATGAATACGATGTCATCCTGTTTGATGTTCTTGGGGACGTGGTTTGTGGTGGTTTCGCCGCCCCCCTAAATTATGCTGACTATTGCATGATTGTCACCGACAATGGCTTTGATGCCTTATTTGCGGCTAATCGCATCTCCGCTTCTGTGCGGGAAAAATCTCGGACTCACCCCCTACGGTTAGCCGGTTTGATCGGAAACCGGACTTCTAAGCGGGATCTGATTGATAAATATGTTGAGTCGGTCCCTATGCCAGTTTTGGAGGTATTGCCGCTAATTGAAGATATCCGGGTATCTCGGGTTAAGGGGAAAACCCTGTTTGAGATGGCGGAAACTGACCCATCCCTAAGTTATGTCTGCGATTACTATCTGAATATTGCTGATCAAATCTTGTCTCAGCCGGAGGGTGTAGTTCCCAAAGATGCGCCAGATCGGGAATTGTTCTCTCTTCTGTCTGATTTTTACCTCAATCCAACCAAGCCTTCTGTTCAAACTCAGGAAGATGAGCTAGACCTGATGATGGTTTAATAAGTCTAGCTACTCAGGATAAGGAATAAGAGGTTATGGCTTTCTTCCAGGAGTTTACTACTGCCCTGAAACAAAAATGGTTAGACTACTATCAGGCTAATCGTGAATGGTTGGTTTTACAAATGGACATCAGTTCCATTCCCACCCCGGATGGAGGTAGAAGGCCATCCTCAGCCCTAATCTTGGGGACTATCAACGCCTTGGACCCAGAAGCGGCTCTGTTGATGTTCCCCTTTTCCAAACTTAATCCAGATCCAGAAAAGTTGATTGAGGTTCTGGGTTTACATTTTGACCCAGATCATGAGCTGGTTAGGATTTCTGATTCACCTGATCAGCCTCCGGTGTCTCAAGAACCTGTAAAGGCTGCGCCGGGAGACCATCCTCCCCAAGTTATAACACCTGAACCAGAGCCAGAGGAAGAATTAGTTAGCGATGGCTTAGATGATGCTCAGCAAAAATTAGACCTCCTTGATGGTGCTACCGATGACTTAGCCAGCGACGACATGGATTTAGGTCTCGGTGATGATGCTACCGATGACTTAGCTACCGATGACATGGATTTAGGTCTCGGTGATGATGCTACCGATGACTTAGCCACCGATGACATGGATTTAGGTCTCGGTGATGCTGGGGATGACTTAGCCACCGATGACATGGATTTAGGTCTCGGTGATGCTGGGGATGACTTAGCCACCGATGACATGGATTTAGGTCTCGGTGATG
>NZ_JARPLU010000082.1:7474-21909 GCF_032349615.1 Limnospira sp. PMC 1279.21
ACTTAGCCACCGATGACATGGATTTAGGTTTAGACCTAGATGATGCTGGGGATGACTTAGCCACCGATGACATGGATTTAGGTTTAGACCTAGATGATGCTGGGGATGATCTAGCTACGGATGATTTAGATTTAGAGGAAAGTAATCCATTTAAAGATGATTCCTCAGATGATATCGGAGAGCTAGATCTTAGCCTAGATGGAGATGATGATTTAGGAGACTTTGGTAGTTCCTCTGATGATGATTTAGATATAGGAGACTTGAATGATGACGACAGCGATTTAGGCGATTTAGGAGACTTAGGAGACTTAGGAGATTTAGAGGAAATCAGTTTAGAAGAGCTAGGAGAGGTAACGACTGGAGATACAGATAAGTTTGATTTAGATCTGGACAGCCTGACCGAATCAAATGATGATGATATCTCAATATCAGACTTTAAATAAGTCAATCATTCCTTAACATCTAACAGGCTGGTGTACTCATTATGATTTTGGAAGTTAGTAGCCAAAGTCAACAGTTGATTATGTCTAAATTTCTGCCAGGTTGTCATCTCATAAATGGCTGGGTGTCAACAGCTTAAAAAATGACACGAAAACTGGCTTAATTATAAGGAGAAATATATGACTGTTGCTCAACCTGAAGCACTTAACTTTGAATGTGAAACTGGTAATTATCACACCTTTTGTCCGATTAGTTGTGTGGCATGGTTGTACCAGAAAATTGAGGATAGTTTCTTTTTAGTAATTGGTACAAAAACCTGCGGCTATTTCTTGCAAAATGCGATGGGGGTGATGATTTTTGCAGAACCTCGTTATGCAATGGCTGAGTTAGAAGAAGGGGATATTTCGGCTCAACTTAATGATTATGATGAATTAAAGCGACTGTGTTTGCAAATTAAACGCGATCGCAATCCTAGTGTAATTGTATGGATTGGAACCTGTACGACTGAAATCATTAAAATGGATTTGGAGGGGTTGGCTCCGAAATTAGAGGGTGAAATTGGGATTCCTATTGTGGTGGCGAGAGCCAATGGTTTAGATTATGCTTTTACCCAGGGAGAAGATACGGTTCTAGCCGCGATGGCTAATCGCTGTCCGAAAGAACCTGAAAAAGATGCGACTACGGGGACTTCAGGCGATCGCAATGCGATTCAGAAATTACTGAGTTTTGGCAAAAAAAATGAGGATGTGACTAAGGAAGAGTCAGAATATGTAGACCATCCCCCCTTAGTGTTATTTGGTTCTCTCCCCGACCCGGTAGTAACTAATCTCAGTTTGGAGTTGAAAAAACAGGGGATTAAGGTATCTGGATGGCTTCCCGCGAAGCGTTATACGGAACTTCCGGTTTTAGAAGAAGGTTATTATGTATCGGGAGTGAATCCGTTTCTCTCGCGTACCGCAACTACTTTAATGCGTCGTCGTAAGTGTAAATTGATTGGCGCACCGTTCCCCATTGGACCTGATGGAACACGAGCTTGGATTGAAAAAATTTGCTCTGTATTCGGTATTGAACCCCAGGGATTAGATGAACGAGAAGCTCAAATTTGGGCGAATTTAGAGGATTATCTTGAGTTGATCCGGGGTAAGTCGGTGTTCTTTATGGGGGATAATTTGTTAGAAATTTCCCTAGCACGTTTCCTGATTCGCTGTGGGATGACTTGCTCGGAAATTGGCATTCCTTATATGGATAAGCGCTATCAAAAGGCGGAGTTAGACCTACTGGAAAAAACCTGTCAGGAAATGGGGGTTCCGGCTCCGAAAATTATGGAAAAGCCGGATAATTATAATCAGATTCAACGGATTTATGAACTTCAGCCAGATCTGGTAATTACGGGTATGGCTCATGCGAATCCTTTGGAGGCGCGCGGTATTAATACTAAGTGGTCGGTTGAGTTTACTTTTGCTCAAATTCATGGGTTTACTAATGCTCGTGATATTCTGGAGTTGGTGACTCGTCCCCTCCGTCGTAACAATAACCTGAAAGATTTGGGTTGGAGTAATTTGGTTAAGGAAGCTAAGGTCTAATCAATTACTTGTGTGGGAAAGGAGAGCGATCGCTTTTGGTCGCTCTCTTGGCGTGGGATGAGGATTTTTGAGAAATTATCCAGCAGATATTGACTATGAAAACTATTGTTAATTATCATGTGATTGACCCTAAGAATATTGGGGATTTGTTCTCGTCCCCAGTCAATTACTTTGAGTTTCCGGGTTATGAGGTTATTAAGCGAGATATTCGGACTCTGGATAATTCCCCAGCACCAGAAGACCCGGAAAGTTTGTTAAATCATCATGCGATCGTTGGTGGTGGTGGGTTAATGTTTGACCGCTTTTTGCACAATTTCCAACGTTTACAAGCTGGTAAAAATGGTAATAGTTTGATTTTATGGGGAGCCGGACAGCAGGTTTATAAAATTAAAAATTCTGGTGATAATTCCTCATCTTATCATGGTAGTGATTTTGACTATAAGCCTTATTTAAAAGATTTTAATCTCATGGGAATTAGAGACTATAACCAAGGCTATGATTGGGTTCCCTGTGTGAGCTGCATGGATAAAGTTTTTGATAAGGACTACTCGATACAACATGATTTTGTAGTATTTTCGCACAAAAAGTTTCAAATTAAAATTGATTCATTTCCTCGGATGACTAATGAAGATAAGAACTTTGAGGAAATTATTAGTTTTTTGGCTTCAGGGGAAACTATTTTAACCAGTTCTTTCCACGGAGCCTATTGGGGAACACTGCTAGGACGTAAGGTTTTAGCGTTCCCATTTACCAGTAAATTTTTGACCCTAAAACACCCAGTTGCTATGTATCCAGGGATTCATTGGAAGCAACCAAAACGGGAGATTCAAATCTTGGGAAAAACTCTATATCAGCGATTTGATGAAAGTAAATTTTTGTGCGGTACGGATAATTGGCGATCGCATCTTAAAAACTGCCAATCTTATCCCGAAAGTTTGCCAGAATGTCGCGATCGCAATAATTGGTTTGATCAGCAAGTCATGAATCACCTAAGTACAGTATAATCTAAATTCATGCAATTTTCCCCTTTTGCCCAAAGTTATGCACTCCGACTACCTAAAACGAATCCTCACCGCCCGGGTCTATGATGTCGCCCAGGAAACCCCCCTAGAATTAGCCCCCAGACTATCCGAAAGGTTAAATAATCAAGTCCTCCTCAAGCGAGAAGATATGCAGTCTGTGTTCTCATTTAAACTGCGGGGAGCCTATAATAAAATAGCCCAATTAACCCCGGAACGTCTCGCTGAGGGAGTAATCGCCGCCTCGGCGGGAAATCACGCCCAGGGGGTAGCTTTGGGAGCCAGTCGCCTAGGAAGTAGGGCAATTATTGTGATGCCAACTACTACCCCAGATGTGAAAGTACAGGCGGTTAAAGCTAGAGGTGGGGAGGTGGTTTTACATGGAGAAACCTTTGATGATGCCTATGCTTACGCGCGCCAATTAGAAGCAGAAAAAAACCTAACTTTTATTCATCCCTTCGATGACCCAGACGTGATTGCTGGACAGGGAACTATTGCCATGGAAATATTAAGGCAATATCAACAGCCTATTGATGCTATCTTTGTGGCTATAGGAGGCGGCGGTTTGATTTCTGGTATTGCTGCTTATGTGAAACGACTGCGACCAGAAATTAAAATTATTGGGGTGGAACCTGTTGACGCTGATGCTATGTCTCAATCTTTGAAAGCTGGACATAGGGTGAAATTATCCGAGGTGGGATTATTTGCTGATGGGGTGGCGGTGCGACAGGTGGGAGAAGAAACTTTTCGCCTCTGTCAAACTTATGTAGATGATATTATTTTAGTGGGAACTGATGATATTTGTGCGGCGATTAAGGATGTGTTTGAGGATACTAGATCAATTTTAGAACCCGCTGGTGCATTAGCGATCGCTGGCATGAAAGCCTATGTCGAACGGGAACAGATCCACAATCGTACATTAATTGCTGTAGCCTGTGGCGCAAATATGAACTTTGACCGTCTGCAATTTGTGGCAGAAAGGGCCGAATTGGGAGAACGGCGCGAGGCGATTTTTGCCGTCACAATTCCTGAACAACCGGGAAGTTTACGCAAGTTTTGTAACTGCTTAGGAAAACGTAATCTCACTGAATTTAACTATCGCATTGCCGACGAAAAAGAAGCCCATATTTTTGTCGGTGTTCAAATTAAAGACCGGGAAGATGCCCAAAAGTTAACGGAAACCTTTGCAGAACATGATTTAATCGCCATGGATTTAACAGATGATGAATTAACTAAAATGCACTTGCGCCACATGGTAGGCGGTCGTTCTCCTCTGGCTCATGATGAGTTATTATATCGTTTCGAGTTTCCCGAACGTCCAGGCGCATTAATGAAGTTTGTCGAGTCTATGAGTCACACTTGGAATATTAGTTTATTCCACTATCGCAACAATGGTTCAGACTACGGCCGTATTGTGGTCGGAATGCAAGTTCCCCCCCAGGAAATGCAGAAATGGCAAGATTTTTTAGACACCCTCGGATATCGCTATTGGGATGAAAATCAAAATCCTGCCTATAAGCTATTTTTGGGTTAAGGATAATTGATAATTGTCCATTAACCATTGTCTCTGATTAACTGTTCGGGAATTTCGGCAAATTTAGCCACAGTTTTAGGAATGTTATCCCAATCAAAATCCTGAAGTTGCTGTTTGAGGGTTTCCACATAATCGAGTAAAACTGTAGATTGATGTTCCTCTGCTAACATCTCTAGATTTTGCATAAATTGCTTAATCTCTCTGGCTACTAAAGTTTCTTGTAAATGGGGTAAATTCACTTCTACTTCCTGACGCAATTTAGCGGCTAATTCTGTTAATCTCACGGGTTTTAAGGATACTTTCTCTGAGGGCTGTTCATCTATTTTGTCGGTTAATTCAGCATGATTTAGGAACTTCTTGAGTTCAGCCACAATCTGTGATTTGGTCACTGGTTTTGATAAAAAACCATCGCACAATTGCTGCAAATCTTGTTCATTACGATGTTGGGGAGATGCCGTTAATAGGACAATGGGAATATGGCTAGTGAGTTCGTTGTGTTTGAGAAACTGGGTGGCTTCTCGTCCATCCATACGAGGCATCCGTAAGTCCATAAAAATAATATCTGGCTGATAAATTTGGGCTAACCTAATGGCTTCTTCACCATCGTTGGCGCTGATAATTTCATGCTCTGTATTTGTGAAATATTCGGCTAGTAAATCCCGATTAGAACGGACATCATCAGCCACTAAAATAGTAGCAGGTTGAAATTGTTGTAAATTATCATCAAGGGCTATTATGGATGATAGTATTGTGGTTTCTGTGGCAATTTTGACATCGGGTAAATCAACGGTAAATGTGCTTCCCTGGTCGCGTTCGCTTTCCAAATGAATTGAACCACCTAGGAGATGGACTAACCTTTCTGTAATAGTTAAACCTAAACCTGTCCCTCCGTATTTGCGGTTACTTTGACCTTCGCTTTGGGTAAATGAGTCAAAAATCTTGTGTTGGTCTTCGGGAGAAATACCAATACCTGTATCAGTAATGGCAATTTTGAGGTTAATAGAATTATGGGGATGATTGGGTTTTGGTTGTGAACAAGATGCTGTGATTTTCACTGAACCAAATTCGGTGAATTTTATGGAATTTCCGACAAGATTAAATAGAATTTGTCGCAGCCTGACTTCATCGGTCATAATACTATAGGGTAGTTTGGGGTCTACCTCAACTTCTAGGTTTAGGTTTTTTTCGCTGGCTTTTTGTTCAAAAATATGCTCGATTTCATTAATTACGGTGCGGATATTAACGGGTTCATAGTGTAATTGTAATTTACCAGCTTCGATTTTTGATAGGTCTAAAATGTCATTTATTAATGCTAATAAAGTGCGACCACTAGAGGCGATCGCTTTAATATAAGAAGTGGCTTTAGGGTCGGTAATTGTAGATTGTAATAAATCAGCAAAGCCTAAAACTGCATTCATGGGTGTCCGAATTTCATGGCTCATATTAGCTAAAAATTCGCTTTTAGCACGGTTAGCCGCTTCGGCTTCCTCCGTCATCTTTTTAAGTTTAATGTTTTTATAGGTTAATTCTTGGCGTTGCTCCTTTTCTTGAGAGAGTAGTTGTGCATGAGCGATCGCAATTCCTAATTGGCGTGCTACAGCTTCTATTAGTTCGATTTCATCAATAGTCCAGACTCGGTTATGGTCGCATTGATGCAGGCTAATAATACCATTAGGTTGACCATGATAGAAAGTGGCGATCGCCAACATGGATTTCAGATTATCTGACTCTTCAAAATATTGATTGGTTTGCAAAAAAGGAGAGGTGATTTTCATTTCTGATAGCTGAATTAAGCAATCATTTTTATGGTAGGAAATTGCCCGTTCTTGCTCAACCAAGTATTCAATATAAGGGTCATTATCAAAGGTTACTGATTCCTTTAAATTCCCCAGTAAATTACATGGATGCTGAGAATATTTGGCTACCAAATTGCCATGGGGAAAAGGATATTTTTGGTAAGTATGAATTAGACAACAGTTGACTTTAAATGCTTTGCCAATTTCTGCGACTGCGGTTGTAAAAATTTCTTGAACATCTAAACTCTGACGAATATTGTCGGTAATTCTCTGGATAATTAGGGTTTTGTGTAGTTGATTATGCAGAGTATTTTCAATTCTTTTACGATGGGTAATATCTTCCGCAATACCAGTATATCGATAAATTTTTCCCTGGCTGTCTCGCACCGGAAAAGCATGACAATTAATCCAACGAATTGAGCCATTTGGTCTCACAATTCGGTAAGTTTGATTAAAAGGAATACCTAGACTAATTTGCTTATTTAAAGCCTCAGCCATACCGTCACGGTCTTCTGGGTGAACAGACATTAACCAGGAACTAGGATTTTTATATAAACTATCTCGACTTTGTTGCCAAATTTCCTCATAGGCTGGAGACACATAAATCATTTCTCCGGTAGCGCTATTAATAAAGAAGACTTGATGGATATTTTCTGCTAACTGACGAAACTTTTCTTCACTCTCTTTTAAAGCTAGTTCGTTTTTTTTGCGATCGCTAATATCCGTTTTAGTCCCGATCACCCGCAGCGGTTTTCCGTCGAGGCTGCGATACATCACCCGACCCCGATCAAGAATCCATTTATAATGACCATCTTTGCACTTAATACGATGTTCACTAATATATTGCTCCGTTTCACCATTTAGGTGCTTATGTAATATATCGAAAACTTGCAGTTTATCATCAGGATGTATTAGTTTTTCCCACTCCTCAAGATTGTCGCTAATTTCCTCAGCCCTAAAACCTAGAATTTCTTTCCAACGTCGAGAGAAATAAACCTGATTGGTTTCTACATTCCAATCCCAAACGCCATCACCATTTCCCTCTAAAGCAAATTGCCAACGTTCTTCACTTTCTTGTAAGGCAATTTCGGCTTTTTTGCGGTTGGTAATATCCCTCCCGGCTGCATAAATGCGATCGCCTACAGGAGTCGATCGCCACTCTATCCAACGATAAGAACCATCCTTAGCCTGATAGCGATTCACAAAATTAAGCACCGAATTTTGTTGGGCTAAATCCGATAGTTTGTCGATGGTGATTTTAAGATCATCAGGATGCACCAATTCGATACACAATCGACCCTCTAACTCTTCTAGCGAATACCCTAAGTTGATTTCCCACTGTTGATTTAATCGCAAAAGTCGTCCTTCTACATCACCAATACAAAGCAAATCCAGAGCAATAGAAAAAAATCTATCTAATTCTTCCGTTTTCTGGTGTAAAGCCAGCTCGATATTTTTGCGCTCTGTTATGTCAAAAATTGCGCCATCAAGACCGATTAAGTTTCCCTGAGTATCAAACTTACCCCTCCCCTTTTCATAAACCCAATGAATACTGCCATCCCTATGAATAACCCGGTATTCTACAATAAATGATTCCTGTGCATCTAAAGCCGGTAAAATCTTGGCTGTGACAGTTTTTTGGTCATCAGGATGAATGATGTCATTATAGGAGATAACTCGATTGTTGATGATTTCATCAGGTCGATAACCGCAAATATCTTCAATGGCATTGCTGATAAATTTCATCGTCCAAAACTCGTCACAAGCACAGCGATAAATAGCACCCGGAAGATTAGCAAGTAAAGCACGAAATGAGACTTCCGAATATTGAGGATTGAGTGTATTGGAGTTGAAAGTTTGTGCTTTTTCTACCAGGGTGGCTTGTTGAATCGCGATCGCCAAATGTACAGATATCATATTCACCAGATCTATATCCTCTGGTAGCCAGTTCCGGCTATGGCTACATTGATGAACCATCAAATATCCCCAAATATCTCCACTCAACCAAATAGGAACTATCAAAATCCCCCGCACTTGCAGCCGAGCCAGAAATTCTATATAATCATCTCCTAGATGGGTCTGATAAATATCAGCGATCGCCATTACTTCGTCGATCAATTCATGATACTTCCAGAATATTTCCGCGATATCTTCCTGACTGATTACAGTGCGAATATCACTAAAAGATGCTGCCCTTATGTGGACGATACCATCAGCTTCTAACGGACAAATCAAAGTGCGATCGCTTTGCAACAACTCAGATAATTCCGTGACTACCGTATCAAAAATCGTGTTTAAATTAGCGAAATTAACCATCTGGTTAGCTATT
Source organism: Limnospira sp. PMC 1279.21 (assembly GCF_032349615.1). Classification (NCBI taxonomy): domain Bacteria; kingdom Bacillati; phylum Cyanobacteriota; class Cyanophyceae; order Oscillatoriales; family Sirenicapillariaceae; genus Limnospira; species Limnospira sp. PMC 1279.21. Next base: position 16,177 of record NZ_JARPLU010000082.1, read on the forward strand.
TTGAAAAGCAAGTTTTCCCTAGGAGTCGCCGTAGTAAGTTGGTCTGAGCGTGCTAAAATCTGTGGAATCATTGGATTTGTCCCCTGTCTGAATCATCTTAGGAAAAATTAACTCGGAAAATTCACAGTGTAGAGTTATATTCCCGCCCCCGTATCAAATACTGTTGACTGAACCCCTAAAAATTATCAACGCCTATAATTCCATTTTGCCAGATTTGCCAACGAAATATCTACCCCCCAAATAAACTATGGTAAAATCTCCGCCTAGTGGGTTGAACCTGGTCTATGGGGTCTATGGGGACAGGACCACAATTCTGGTACAATTGCTGATCCAGTTCAAAACCCCGCTTTCTATTGTCTAAAATAGAGTTTTAAGTTAAGTTCACAGCAGCAATCATGGATAAGCAGCGAATTCTCTCAGGAGTACAACCAACGGGAAACCTACACCTAGGTAACTATCTGGGCGCGATCCGCAACTGGGTAGAAGGTCAGAAACAGTATGATAACTTTTTCTGTGTGGTAGACCTACACGCGATCACCGTTCCCCACAACCCCGCGACTCTGGCGGCGGATACCTACACGATCGCAGCCCTTTATTTAGCCTGTGGTATCGACCCAGAAGATTCAACTATTTTTGTACAGTCCCATATTTCCGCCCACAGTGAGTTAACCTGGCTTCTCAACTGTCTGACCCCCATTAACTGGCTGCAAGATATGATCCAGTTTAAGGAAAAAGCCGTTAAACAGGGGGAAAATGTCAGTACGGGTTTATTGGATTATCCCGTATTGATGGCTGCCGACATTTTGCTTTATGATGCCGATCGCGTTCCGGTTGGGGAAGACCAAAAACAACATTTGGAACTGACACGGGATATTGCTGGCAGATTTAACCATTTATTCGGTCAACCAGATCAGGAAATTCTCAAAATTCCCCAACCTCTCATTCGCACAGAAGGCGCACGGGTGATGAGTTTAACCGACGGGACTAGGAAAATGTCTAAGTCTGACCCCTCCGAGTTAAGCCGGATTAATTTGTTAGACCCCCCAGATGCGATCGTTAAGAAAATTAAACGCTGCAAAACTGACTCGGTGCGAGGGTTAGCTTTTGATGTTCCAGACCGCCCCGAATGTCATAATCTGCTGAGTCTATATGCTTTGCTCTCTAACCAAACTAAAGCACAAGTGGCGGCTGAATGTGCAGATATGGGGTGGGGACAGTTTAAACCCCTGCTGACGGAAACGGCGATCGCCGCCCTCAAGCCTATTCAGGAACGCTACAAGGAAGTTATGAGCGATCGTGGTTATTTAGAGTCCATATTGCGTACAGGTCGCCAACAAGCCGAGGCTGTAGCCAATCAAACTTTAAGCCGCGTTAAAGATGCCCTAGGTTATTCCAAACCTTTGTAATCTCCCTGAATTTACCTTTAATTTTTACATCTAAAACCGCCATAATGAACCGATTTAGGACTGCTTGTTTGAACCCCAAAGAATTTGTGATCACCGCCGAAGTAGCACCCCCAAAAGGCGGCGATCCGACTCACATGATCGAGATGGCGCGGGGTCTAAAAAATCGCGTCCATGGGGTTAATATTACTGATGGCAGTCGGGCTGTTTTAGGGATGAGTTCCCTAGCTTCCTGCGTCATTCTCCAACATCATGGCATTGAACCGATTTTACAAGTCGCTTGTCGCGATCGCAATCGGATTGGTTTACAAGCAGACCTCCTGGGAGCGCACGCCCTAGGAATTAGGAATATTCTCGCCCTCACAGGTGATCCAGTCAAAGCCGGAGATCATGTTAATGCTAAACCAGTTTTTGATTTTGAATCCGTGCGCCTATTACAAGCTATTAATAAGCTAAATAATGGCATGGATTGGAATGATAAAAAGCTGCCCCATGGTCGGACAGACCTATTTCCCGGAGCCGCAGTAGACCCCCAATCTCCCAGTTTTTCCGGGTTACAAAGTCGTTTTTATCGCAAATTAAAAGCCGGGGCTTGTTTCTTTCAAAGTCAATTAATCACGGATTTTGAAAGGCTCTATAAATTCATGAATCAAGTCGCTTCTGATACGGATAAACCGATTTTGGCGGGAATTTTCCTCCTGAAATCCGCGAAAAATGCCCTTTTTATTAACAAATATGTTCCCGGTGTTAACATCCCCGACCACATTATCCACCGTTTAGAAAAATCATCACATCCCCTGGAAGAAGGCATTAAAATTGCGGCGGAACAAGTACAAATTGCACGTCAAATTTGCCGAGGTGTTCACCTTATGGCGGTTAAACGAGAAGACCTCATCCCGAAAATATTAGATGCAGCCAATATCCCCCCATTACCATAATAGCGGAGGGTAGAACCATGGAGTTTTTGATATGATGGGATACAGCCAACTCCAGGAGAAGCCACCGCGCGTCTACACCCCTTTCCCCCTGGGGGAGGGGCTTCAGAATGTACTTGATGGCTAGAGAAGGCGAAGCTGTTACCAAAACTGGTGAAGGTGATTTGAATCAGGTCTGACTAACCGAGTAGATGAAGTTGGCATTTGGGCGCAATAATTCAATCAAATGGTAAAGCAACTCAAGGATTTATTCAATACATTATCATAGCCCTCAGAACTGAGAAATTATCCCAAGCCAATCAAGAGATTCTTAGCTTCAATGTGACCAAAATCTAACTTTTGCCATAATTCCCCCCAAATTACCATGAGCGACAATATAACCGAGGTGCGATCGCCTGATATTTCCATCCATCCCCCCACCGCTTTTGTAGCCGCTAATTTAAGGCGGATTCTACCAGATTGGCACTCTGATGATATTTGGATAGTGATTTTTTTACAGCGATCGCAGTTCCCCTTAACCACAACTAATGATATCATTGAGCAGGAGAAAAACAGATTATGCGATCGCTTTTTAGAATTCGCCCAACCCGTAGCCCAACAACTCAATTCCCAGGGATGGATGACCGATATCATCTACCCTCCCAGCGGTTATCCGTTGCTGTCCCAACCCGGAGAAATCAACCATAGCGATGCTTTAACTGTCGCCACATCCTTAAACCTTTCTCTGCAAAAGGGACCCTGTACCATCGTAATTCATCCCCAATGGGGAACCGCCGTTTATCCCAGTGTGTTGATATCCTCTGCGCCGCCAGATGAAATCAACAAAGCTATCGATTTTGCTGGCTATCGCGTCGCCCCAACTCATAAACCCCACAGGTAACCGCCGCAATGACTCCCACACTGATAGACCAAGAAGGTCCCAACCCCAATTCAACTCCCCAATTCAATAATCCCCCCACCATTAGAAACGGTACAACGCTGAAGATAGAAGCAAAAAAAATATTTCCCGACTCCCTGCTAGTGCGCGTTTCCTCAAATTGTTCATCTGACCCATAAAAGGGACGTTCAGCCCAATCTAGCCAACCCGTGAGTTTTTCCATGAGTAATTCACTGAGGGGGGAAAACCCCAAACTTAATGCCAGCGACCATAACGCCGTCCCAGCCATAGCCGTTGTATTCAACGGGAACCAACCCAGAAATATCGATATAACAGGGGTTTCCATCGCCCATGAAAAATAATCAGTTAACATTATGTTCTGTTTATGCCTAATGGTGGCAGAATATCAAATGTGTGCTATACGGGAATTGATTTAAATATAACCCTTGTGGGTGCATCCGGTAATTCATTAATAGATTTTGGTGATTGAGGAATCAATAATCATGGCAAAACTCAACCCCCTGCAAGTTTTCAAGCGTCCGACCCTCCTGAAACGAATGCTATGGGTTCTGGTCGGTTTCGTGTGTCTGACTCTAATTCCTTGGGGGGGACAACAGTTAGATATAGGTGCAACTAAGGCATCAGCCTCCCAAGTAGCGGTAGGGGTCGATTGGGGTAATGCTTCTTTTCCGGTGGAAAATTTCCAGCAGTATACATCACCTTTTGGCTATCGTGCTGGTGGGTTTCACTATGGTTTAGACTTAGCCGCACCTATGGGGAGTTATATCCGCAATTGGTGGAGCGGACAGGTAGTCGAACTCTGGGAGGATAATCGCTGCGGCACGGGAATTATTATCCAGTCAGGACAGTGGGAACATATCTATTGCCACGTTCAGGGTCATGTACAAAGTAATGCTAATGGTACTTACTTTATTGACCGTGGCGGCGGTCTGGAACTTCGCAAAGGTCAAATTGTGGCAGCCGGGACTAGAATTGCGCGGGTTGGGATGACCGGGAGAACTACCGGACCTCACTTGCACTGGGGACTCAAGTATAGTAATCGGTGGGTTGATCCAGCCCGTGTTCTGATTGCTATGTATCATCAACAAAACCAGCGTTTGTCTCAACGTTGAACAAATAGCTGGTTAGGTGTTGTGGGGCGTAGAGTACAGGTTTGTACTGTGCGCCCGGTTGTTTTGTTTTTTGTGGTCTTAGTTAGGATTGCTAACAGAGGTCAATTTAGCCCTGGGAAAGTAGATCAATGGATACCCGTTCCGATGGACTGCTTTGGGAAAAGGTGGGCAATTCTACGGAATTCTGACGCAATGCTGCTACTGGGTTAGTGGCGTTGCAGGCGTAGGTGTTGTCAGTATCGCCGTGGGTGAGGAAATTACAAGGTTGACTTGGGTTGGACTGTTGCCAAGTACACTCAAGGGCTGCATAGTAAGCATCCTCATTTCGACTTTTCAGACATCTCGCCCAGGCTTCAGGATCGTAACCTGAACCGATACATTGGAGACTGAGACCTAAACCAATGGCTTTTAAGGCGCAGTCGGCATTCACACTACAGCCGTTTTTGTGGAAGACACCGAAGCTGTCTCTGTTGATTTCTTGTTTACTGCCAGTGTGCAAGCCATCCATTTGGCTAGGATCATTGAGTAAATCTTCGGTGGTAATTCCTAGGAAATCTGTTACATCATAGACAAACTCTGTTTGGTCATCATTGAGGACTTCGCCATTAAAGATTAATTCCTCATCTGGTTCTTCTGGTGGCATTGCCCAAGGGGGAAAGGCGGCGGCGGGAGACACACTCCAGCCTACTACCAAGAAAGAGACGGTGCCGATGGTTGTTAGTAATTTTTTCATAGTTAGTTATAATTTAGAATCAGTTGGTGAGGGAATTTCACAGTTAATAGCCGGGGTCTGAATCCATCAAAAAATCAAGACAATTATGGGTTGCTGAAGTCGCTTAACTTTCCTCCAGCATAGCTAAAGATAGGTGTTGATGTCAATATTTGTTGTGTAAAGATGTTGTAAAATCTGAGAAAATTATGTAAAGGTGGTTGAGGGTAAGTGTCTACTTAAAATCTGCTGTCAAGTCGGTATTTTCACGGAAAAAGTGGCTAGGGTTTTGGGGATAAAGGGGAAGCCGGCAATCAATATTGAGCGGAAAAATGGTGGCGAGACGGTGGTTTTGAGGTAATATCATAGCGAGTTCAGGGGAATGGTGGCTAAGGATAGAATGAGAGAGCATGATTTCATCTCAAATTAGGTTAACATTTTAGGGCAATACGGTATAATAAGCGAGAAGAGTTGAGGATAAACCTATTGCCAGATATGTCAAACCCAAGGAAGCGGCCCAAATCCTTGGAGTCCATGAAAGAACACTCCGCAGATGGGACGACAATGGCTCAATCGAGACCATCAGAACCCCCGCTGGGCAACGACGATACAACGTTGAGTCCTCAGTACAGGACAAAAAAGCTGAAAGTCTTAGCCAAAAGGGAATCTAGCCGAT
>NZ_JARPLU010000083.1:0-22124 GCF_032349615.1 Limnospira sp. PMC 1279.21
CCATGGATTCCGTTCTCAAAGCTGCGTCCTAACCACCTTGACTAATGCTATATATAGGGTTGATGTGGATATCAGCCCGCCTGTATATATGTGACGTGATTCTAGCCGTAGAAAACCCGATGACTGCCACCGGAGCAATTAGCAAGAGTTGGCAAATAACCAAAGAATCAGCCTTTAAAATTATCTGGATTCTGATAGTCGCAGGTCTAGCCACGTTCCCCGTCAGCATTGGGGGTCAGTTGATTATGACAATCAGCCGATTAGTTATCAGTGTAATTTTGCCGTATGACTTAGCAGCTTTGGTGAATTTCTTAATTATCTTGGCTGTGTTAATTGCAATGAGTGCGCTGACTTGGCCGTTTTTCCAATCCATTACAGCAGTGATTTACTATGACATAATCAGCCGTAATGGGAAACAGAATCGAGTCACCGATCGCCCCAAAAAGCCAGAAATCTAGGGCTTACGGTCAGAAATAGAAAGGCTATAAGGATGTTGAGACTGTTGGCGATCGCCAATAAAAATCCGATAAGTCCCGCGAGTACCATAACCGGAAAACTGTAAAATAGACCCAGAGGGACTCTCCGGGAGTACACAATAGCGACCAGCCGGACCATCAATCAGTAAAGTGGGAGCCCCAGCCGTCTGTACAGTAATACTCCAATATGGTAGATCCTGAGTCACATCCAGAATATGATTAGGACTCTCAGCGATCCAACCACAGTCTCGGCTATTAGAACTTCCCCCCGAAGTTCCCGATAAAGTGACAGCCACCCCAGGAGAAACCGATCGCCTGTCAGCCAAAGCCGACTCCGCCGCAGCCAGAAACAGGGAAACCCCCAGAAGTCCAGCGGTGAAAACTTGACCCAAGTTAATATTAGTCATAACCCACCCTCTTAATCTCCTTGTACAATGGTAAAGCGTTGTTTTATATCCCCGGAGGAGAAATCCCTTGAACTACCAAGACGACCCGAAAATCAATCGTCGCCTCGAGGAACTCGAAGCCGAAGTTAACCCCAATGCACCCATAAATCCCACCCCCTCCAACTTAAACAGCAGCCTAAAAACCCTATATGGTCAGTTGATGGCGCGGTTCAAGAGATTACCCAAAGCCGGACAGATAGCCGTAGCCAGTGTGGGAGTCATCGCCGGGTTAGCCCTATTAAAAACCCTTGTCGAATTAATTTCCTTAGCCATAAGTCTTGCGGTAGTCGGGGTGATAGTGTACATAGGTTATCAAGTATTCAAATCATCCCAAAAACCCAAGATTTAAAGAAATCTGCTTAACCCATCATCAAAGATTCAGACAAAGGCAATTATTAATTATGGCTAGTCCGACTGCAAACCGACCCAGCATCGACCAACCAACGCCTACCTGGCAAAAACAAGCCAAACAACTCCCCTTTTGGGTGCGTCGCTGCAGTGCTTGGGCGGTCGAGATCTCCCTAGTAATCGTGGGGGGATTAGCCCCATTGACCATCGGTGCGATTGCTAATCGCGGTTCTGTGTCAGTCCCCCTCAACCCAGTAGTCAGAGGAACAGCCGAAACTGTGGCAGCTACCTTGGGACTACCAATGCGCGATCGCCAGCCCCGTGTATCTCCATTGACGAATTTCTTTTGGTCTGGTGCCTTAATTTTGCCGATAGCGATCGCCTCCTGGCAGCTTTATCTATTGTCCACCACCGGACAAACCCTTCCCAAACGCTGGTTTGGGGTTCGTGTAGTCAACTCCAGACAACTCCCCCCCGGATTTTCACGGATTATCGCCAGGGAAACCATCGGGCGTTGGGGCATTCCCGTCGGTATCGCCTATCTAGTTTGGCAAGCGACAGGCGCATTCCCCAATCTCCTGGTATTTATGGGGTTATCGGGAATTATGCTCGTCGCTGACGGACTAATGGGGCGGCGCTTCCACAGTCGCACCGGACACGATTTGCTGGCTGGTACTTATGTACAACCCGCGGCGACTTCCTTCTTTACCAATCCATTTACCTCCTACGACTGGGAAGAAGAAAACCAATCCGTCAAAGCGATCGTCTTGACCTCTAAGCCAAAACTCCCAGAGTGGAATTTATGGCAATGGATGCGACAATATCCTGGCTTAACCCTAATTATCGTCGGTAGCGCCAGCATGGCAGCGGTTTTGGGAACCTTTATTGGTACTCAAGTTTATATTCAAAATCAAGCCAACCTTCGCGCCTCCCAAAATCAAGATAACGAAATATTCCTGGCGCTGGTGGGTCGCCTTTCTCCCACCGCCAACACCGACCCCGCACAACGGCGGGGAGCAATTTTAGCTTTAGGAACCCTACAAGACCCCCGCGCTGTTCCCCTATTGGTGGATTTACTCGGTCAAGAAGATGACCCCATATTGCTAGAGGTGATTCAACAGGCTTTGGTGAGTACAGGTCCGGTGGCTTTACCTAACATCCGCAAACTGAATCAAGCCTTGAGAAATGACCTCGATTTCATGAGGTTTGGGGCGGACCAACGGCAAAGACGTATTGTTTCCCAACGACAGCAGGCTACTCAAAGGGCGATCGCCAAAATTCTCAAAGTCTATGGCGGTTTTATCCAACAAGCCGATCTCAGTCGTGTTCATCTCGGTCAAACTACCACCCCTCCCGCTCAGTTTACCCTCGTACTAGACCAAACCGACCTATCTGGGATCAGTTTCCGCAGTGCGATCATGACCCATGCAAATTTCCGTAATAGTCGCTTTGCTTCACCAGGACCTGACGGACGTTTTAACACCTTTGACGACTTGATCTCAGACCTCAGCGGCGCTGATTTGACCTCTGTTGACCTCACAGGCGCTTTTATGAGTCCCGTCATCATGCGGCGCACTAACCTGTTAAATGGGACCCTAGACCGCGCTAATTTATCAAATGCTGATTTGAATGGCAGTAATTTTAGCAGTGCTAGTCTGATTGGCACTAACCTAGAAAATGCTAATCTAAAAGAAGCTAGTTTGACCGGAGCAGATATCACTAACGCTAATCTGTCACGCTCAGACCTCAAATTAGCCCGTATGAGTCAGATTAACGCCCAAGGAACCCAATTTATGTTTGCTGACCTCCGGGAAGCAGATCTACAAAGGGGTTCCTTATCCGGCGCTGACTTCCAAGGCGCTAATCTTCAGAATGCTAACCTCAGTCAAGCTCAACTCACTGGCACTAATTTTAGAAACGCTAGGTTACAAAATGCTAACCTGAGTAATGCTGACCTGAGTTTAGTTAACCTACAGGGTGCTAGACTACATGGCGCAAATTTTGAGGGGGTGACCTTTGTGGTTAATCGGGAAACTCGCACTGATGAGTTTATCGAAGAAACCCATCAAGGTGAAACCTCAAACCGAATGCAGGGGGCTGATTTTTCCAGAGTGCAAAACTTGAGTGATGCTCAAATTACCCATATCTGCAATCAAGGCGGAATTCATCCTAATTGTGGGTCATGAAACGGCTTTTAAATGCAGTTAGATTCAGTGGTATGGTCATAAGGGATTAACTACTGAACCCCCCCAGACTCCAGCTTTATTTTGGTTAATTCGGCTAATTTCACCGTAAAAAATAGACACCCAAATTGTTCCATATTGGCTAAAATCATGACCGATTCTATGGCACCTATTCCCTTTGTTGATTTATCCTTTCAATATCAGGAACTTACCGATGAAATTGAAAAGGCAATTCATGCAGTAATTGGACGCGGAGATTTTATTCTGGGACGCGCTCTGCAAGAATTTGAGGCGGATTTTGCTACAGCCTGTGGTGCAGAATATGGGGTGGGTGTCGCCTGCGGAACTGATGCGATCGCCATCGGTTTACAAGCCTGTGGGGTGAAACCAGGAGACGAAGTTTTAGTCCCAGCCAATACCTTTATTGCTACCATTATTGGCATTTTGCAAGCCAGAGCCAAACCCGTTTTGGTAGACTGTGAATTAAACACCGCTTTAATTGATATAGCCGCAGCCGAAAGGGCGGTCACCGAAAAAACTAAGGCGATTTTACCAGTGCATCTATATGGTCAAATTGTCACCCCTAGCCAACTGCTGGACCTAGCCCTAACTCATAACTTAATTGTATTTGAAGATGCGGCACAAGCTCATCTGGCTACCTGCGAAAACTATCGCGCCGGTTCTATCGGTCGCGCCGCCGCCTTTAGTTTCTACCCTAGCAAAAATCTAGGCGCTTTTGGTAGTGGGGGTATGGTGGTGACTTCCGATGAAACCGTAGCTAAACAGGCGCGAATTCTGAGGAATTATGGCGCACCGGAAAAATATGTGCATACGGAATTGGGAACTAACAGCCGCTTAGATACTATACAATCCGCCGTTCTTAACGTCAAATTGCGTCATTTACCAGGGTGGAACCGCGATCGCAATTTAGCCGCCGAACAGTATGATGTTCAATTGATGGTACTCAAAGAATATGGCATTATCCCCATTTACAACTACAGTGAAGGCGGTCATGTTTATCATCTGTATGTAATTCGTGTGACCGAGGAATGTTCCCTCACTCGCGATCAGCTACAAGCTAAACTGAATGAATTAGGGGTGCAAACAGGTATTCACTATCCCATCCCCTGTCACCTACAACCCGGTTATACTGATCTGGGATACAAAGCTGGAGACTTTCCCAAAACTGAAACCCTCAGCCAGCAGATTCTATCTTTACCCATGTATCCTGGAATTACCAGTGATCAGATTAATCGGGTAGTCGCAGCTATTCGCACAGCCTTGGGAATTAAAAACGAGTAGGTGCGAGGTGTTCGCGACCAAATAGGGACATCGAATCAGGTGGGAATGTGGCTCGATTACAGAATTATTAAGGCTTATGGAAACTCAACCGAAAATTCCTGTGGCGATAGAGCGAAATCTATTTATCGGATTGGCTTGCGCCTTGTTGGTGTTATTATACGGCCCTTTGCTCGTGCATTGGTACGATGGCTGGCTGAACAAAAGCATTAGCATCGAACATGAATATTTTAGCCACGGCGTAATTGGTCTACCCTTCGCGGCTTATATTGCATGGAATAACCGCCACCAGTGGAACAAACTACCCAATCAACTGGACCCCTTGGGGGGAGTATTATTAGGACTCGGTGGCGTTTTCTACCTCAGTAGTATCTCCGATTTAGTCAATCTGTCCTTTCCGATGATTCTAGCCGGACTCTGCCTCTGGCTCAAAGGAATACCTGGGCTAAAATTACAGGGGATAGCCTTATTATTTGTGCTACTGGCAACCCCTAACCATATCCCCTATCTGATAGAGCCTTTAGCCCTGCCTCTACAAACCTTTATCGCCAATATGGCGGGATTTGTTCTGATCCAGTTTAACGTCCCGGTGACAGTAGATCAAATCTATCTCTATGTAAATGGACAAATTGTTGAGGTAGCGCCGCACTGTGCAGGCCTGAAAATGTTATTTACCAGTCTGTATGTCGGTTTAATGTTATTGTACTGGACGGGTGCGATCGCTTCGAGAACCAAAACCATCCTCTTCTTGGTGGCAGCAGCTTTGACGAGTATTGTCGCGAATATTATCCGCAATACCCTATTAACTCTGTTTTTCGGCACAGGTAATCAAGAACTTTTTGATTGGCTTCATGAAGGGTGGGGAGGAGACCTATATTCTGCTTCTATGTTGGGTCTATTGGTGATTGTGATGAAATTAATGCAATATTATTTCCCTGAGCAAGAGGAATCCGAAGATAATGGACAAATCAGCCCCGAATCTTGAACCCACCAGCCATGAAACCCCCAAACTACAGCTAAAACCCTCTCAATGGGTACTATTGGGATTTCTCCTAGTCCTATTTTTGGTAGGGACCCTTCCCGGTTTCTTTCGGGGTGGCTGGTCCTGGTCAGATATGCCTGATATTCAAGCTCTCCCTCAACTGCAAACCATTCGCCGTGAGGGTTTAACCGTACCAGGGTGGGAAACTACCAATCATGATACCATTCAAGTGGGGGCGAGGAGATGGTCTTTGCAGAGCCTCAAACAAAATGATACCGAAGTCCTGCTATTGCTGTTTCCCCAAAACTATTATAAAGACCAGCCCCAAGTCGAATGGATGGATATGCAAGGGTTACAGAGCCTCAGAACTGACTCCCATCGTACCCTGCAATTGACCCTAGACTCCCCCCAACCAGTGACAATTAACGCCAGATTTTTTCGGGCTTGGAACCCCCACCAAACCTATGCCCTTGTACAATGGTATGCTTGGCATAATGGCGGTTCTCCCGCACCAAGTCACTGGTTTTTTGCCGATCGCCAAGCTCAACTAAGAGGCGATCGCGCTCCCTGGGTAGCTGTCAGTATTATGATTCCTATGGAGCCTTTGGGTGACATAGAAACAGTGGCAACTATAGCTCAATCCCTCGGTCAGGATATCCAAAAAGAATTGATGACCACGATTTTCCAGCCAGAATAAACAGTTATCCACAGTGTTGATATGGGCGCTAACCTCAACCCGATTAAATCCCTATTCCTCACCAGTCTCTACTCAGTGGCGAGTATTATTCCTTTAGCCATCATCACCAGTGGCGGAAAGTCTATGGCTCAAAGGATACCTGATCGGTGCATCTTACCTCGCTCCTTTGTGAATCAACCCCTACCGAGAGGCGGCGGACAACCCGCACCAGTACAACCGGACTGGCCTACACTATTAGAGCTTTTCCGCAATGTGGATGCTCCCATTCAGACCAGACCCTCTGGTATTCCGGTGGAACCTTCTGTGTTTGAAGGCCCTGTTGGCGATCGCATGAAAAGTTATGAGCTAGGACCTGGAGATCAGATTTTTATTGATGTGTTTGTCAATGGTCAGCGTTCCCAAGAATTAACTATTCCCAATGCTACCATTGGTCCTCAAGGTTCCCTAGCTATGCCTTTAATTGGTCTAGTGGAATTGGAAGGATTAACCTTAGAACAGGTGCGCCAGAATATTCAACCCCGCCTAGCTCAATTTGTCAGAAACCCTGAAGTTGTCGTCTCTCTGGTCAATCAGCGACCGGTACAAGTCACCGTGACCGGAAAAATTGCCAGACCAGGTTTTTATCCCCTACCATCACCACAGCTAATTGTCGCCTTGACTACGGCGGGGGGAACTAGACCAGGGGCAGATTTACGACGGATTACTGTGCGCCGGACTTTACCCACCGGACAAACCCTCGAAACCCAAATCGACCTATTTACCCCCCTATTATTGGGTATGGAACCGCCTAATATTCGCCTAAGCGATCGCGATGTGATTACAGTTCCCACTATGGAGGTTAGCCCATCAGAAGGCGTAGAGCGAGATCTGTTAGAAAATTATAGTCTGGCTGCTGCACCAGTTCCCGCCCAAGTAACCGTCGTTGGGGAAGTTGTGCAACCAGGTTTCTATACCCTCCCGGCTGGGGGTTCTCGCGTCTCTACGGCTCTGTTAGCGGCCGGAGGTGCGACATTAACTGCTGATTTGCGTACCGTCCTAGTTTGTCGCACTACCGTTGATGGTCGAGTTTTAGAAGATATCATAGATCTATATACACCCTTAGCAGAAGCTACGGCTCTCCCGGATGTTTCTCTATCTAATGGTGATTCGGTGATTGTACTACCACTAGCTCCTGATGTGGATGAGAGAGACTACGATCGCAAATTAGTGGCTAGTTCAACTTTAGTTAACCAGCAAATTACCGTCAGAATTCTTAGTTATGCCGGAAATGCGATCGGTGCTGTAGCCTTACCCAATGGTAGCACCTTTATTGATATCCTCGCTAATGTACCTTTACAAACTGGAGACCTCGATAAAATTGCCCTGATTCGATATGACCGACAATCTCAACAAACAACTACTCAGATTCTGAATGGTAAAAATCTACTTAGAGGAGACCAAACCGACAATATTCTACTACAAGATGAAGATGTGATTGTGATTAATCGTAATCTGATTACCCAGGTCACTGTGTTTCTCAATAACTTTACCCAACCCTTTCGCGATGTCCTCGGTTTTACTCTCTTCTTTCAACAACTCATTAACTCGGCTGAACGATTATTTGGACCCGACCAATAACAGAATAATTAAAGGTATACAGCTTGTTGATAAATTGTGCTAAACATTACCCTCACCCTAAATCCCTCTCCCATGGGGGAGAGGGACTTTGACGGCCTATGGCATGATTACTGAAAAGGCTGTAAATACCAAATTGCTATTACCCAAAATCCTGAGATTGCCATGACTTTACCAATTGTTAAACGCTATTTAATCGCCTTTGAAAACTATAAAGTTGCTGGATTAGCCGCCTTTGTAGTAGCGTTGGGAATTTCTGGGGGGGTGGGTATGATTTTGGAAGCGCCGCCAAGACCTCCCTACGAAGCCAGAGGAGTTTTAACCTATAAAAATCCGCCCGTTTTGTTCTCCCAAACAGGTCAGAATATTCGACAGCAAGGACAACAACTCACGGACCGGATGTTACTACAACCCCGTGTGATTGAGGCGGTGTTAAATGAAACGATGATTACCCCTAGAGATTTTCGTGCTAACGCTAGGATTCAAATTAGACCGGGAGAGGGTGGTCAACCGGGTACAATTCAAGTCACCTTTAGAGATTATAATCGCGATCGCTCTGTGGAAGTGGTCAATGTATTAATGCGGGAGATTATCGAACAGAGCCGTTTAATTAATACCGAACAACTCCGCAATATTATCGACACAATTCAAGATCGCATGGGACCAGCGAGAGCGGACTTGAGAGAAGCTGAAAATACTCTGGAAGAGTATGATAGGCGAGAAGGCGCTACTTTATTGGCGATCACAAGTGGTTCCTTACCTCAGTCGATTATTTCCAATAGAAATCATGTAGAACAGCTTGAATTGAGACTGGATTCTATTAATGCTCAAATCGCTAGTTTGGAAGGTAGACTAGGATTGAATGTCGATCAGGCCTATGTTTCCCAAGCGCTGACCGCTGATCCAATTATTGCTCAATTGCGAGTACAACTGTATCAAATTGAGTCTCAGTTAGAGTTTCTCCGTAAGGATTTTACCGATGCTCATCCCCAGGTAGCAGATTTAATTAAACAACAACAGGCAAGCGAACAGCAATTACAAGCGAGAGCTTCTGAGGTTCTCGGAGGTCATGGAGTGGCGGCTCCCCTGCGACAGGTTGACCAAATTCGGGTTGATTCTTCCTTAGACCCCTCCCGACAGCAAATTGCTCAAAATTTAATTAACCTGCAAACTCAGCAAGAAACTCTACTCCAAGAAATTGCTACTAGCCGTGAGGTGGGACAAAGACTAGAACGGGAATATGCCACTATTCCTAATAAGCAAATGGAGAAAATGCGGCTAGAACAACAGGTGGGTTATAGACAGGCTCTCTACGATAAAATGCAGGCGCAATTGGCTGACGCTCAGGCGGCGGAAGCGGAAACGGTGAGCAGTTTACAGGTGGTTCAGGAGGCGGCGGCTCCTGATGTGGAAGATCCACCACCACCACCTAGTTTAATCCTGGTCATGGCTGCGGGTGGCTTTGGTGGGGTGATAGTTGGTGCGGTGCTGATTTTTGCGTTGGGTATACTTAGCGGTAAATTCTACACCTGGGAGGAGATTCAGGGCGCTTTGAAAGAACGAGAAATTCCGATTCTGGGGGTGGTTCCCAATGTTTTGGATGACCATGCGGATTGGGATATGCCTTTACTACTACATCATAATTCTCGGTATTTGGAACCTTATGAGCAGGTGCGTAGTAATTTGTTCAGTAACGGCCAAAAACCTCCGAAGGTGGTGTTGATGACTAGCACTAAGGGACCGGAAGGTAAGACTCTGACAGCCTATAATTTGGCGATCGCCTCCGCGAGAGCCGGAAAACGGACTTTGATAATTGAGGCAGATTTGCGATCGCCAAGCCAAGCTGAGAGAATGCGATTGGCTATTGATTCTCAAGACCGTTGGGAACCTTTGCGCTATTACGGAGATTTGAATAATTGTATCCGCATGGTTCCAGATGTGGAAAATCTCTATGTGATTCCCTCCCCGGGTCCCTTAAAACAAGTGACGGCGGTGCTAGAGTCTAGTGAGATGCGACGTTTACTTAAAGAGGTGCGCCATCGCTTTGATGTGGTGATTGTCGATGTACCTGCTTGGAGTGATCATAATGATGCCTTGACTCTGGAACCGTTAACTGATGGCATGGTTTTGGTGGCTAGAGCTAATTGTACTATGTCGGCTCAGATGAATCAATTGGCTGATCAGTTGACGGAAACTGATGAGGAGCAAACTGGACCGAAAAAATATCGGCCGAAGTTACTTGGTGCTATTATTAATGGGGCTGAACTCGGTCTTCTGCCTGAAGATGATGGCGAATTGATTGATATTCAGGGTGTTGATTCTTTGGATCGTCCGGCTTTACCTAGGGATTTACAGCCTATTCCTCAATTGCCTTCTGGCGCTAGGCGTTAAATGTGGCAACGGGTTCATTTTACCCCGTTTGGGGATGATGCGATCGCTCCGAGCGTCGAGGTTTGGCAGGCTGATTTGGATTTGAATTTAAGTCAAATTGCTGGTCTGGAAGGACTCCTAAGTGCTGAGGAAAGACAAAGGGCGGCGCGGTTTCGTCGGGAGAGCGATCGCCTCCATTTTACCGCCGCTCGTGCCATTCTCCGCCAGATTTTAGCCTCTTATGTGGGGGTGGCTCCCCAGGGGTTGGAATTCGCCTATACTCCCCAGGGAAAACCGGGTTTAATTACCGGAAATTCTCAGGGTGAAATTCAGTTTAATCTTTCCCACTCCCACGGTAAGGCTCTATATGCGATCGCCTTGAACCGCAGAGTTGGTATTGACTTGGAAAAAATCCGCCCCCTGGATGGATTAACCTTAGCCAAACGCTTTTTTTGTGAGGCGGAATATTCCCAACTTTATAACTATCCAAAATCCGCACAAAACCGGGCTTTTTTTCAGCTTTGGACTGCGAAAGAAGCCTTACTAAAAGCCACTGGTACGGGATTAATGGGCTTAAAAGATGTGGAGATTTTACCCCAAAATTATGGTCAACTTTTCCGGGCTAAAATAGTTGGATATTCCCCCCAAGATTGGTATTTAAAAACCTGGGAAATTGACAATTGGGCGGCAGCTATAGCAGTAGAGACCCTGAATAAATAAGCCAATAGCAACTCTCCCAACAGTAACTTGATGTTAAAAATCATCCACCAGGGAACTCAGACGCTGAAGCAGTGGGTCGGCTTCTTGGGGGTGGACGGGTTCTGGTGGTGGGGGAGGTGGCGCAGTTGACCGAGGGGGTTCTGGTGGTGGGGGAGGTGATGTAATTTGGGGTAATTGACTAGGTATTTGAGCGATCGCCTCATTGGTAGCATCTAGTTTAGATGCGATCGCCGACTGAAATTGAGCAAGCTGCTGGGTTAACTGATTAACCTGACTCTCAAGTTGTTGGGTTTGATTTTCCGTTTTTTGGGCTTGTAGCTGTCGCTCCAAAACCCCTAATTGCCTCTGGAGACTCAATAAACCCTCTTCAATAGGTTTTAGATTAGGAGGGGGGTTTACAGGTCTTTCCGAGGTAATTTCCGAGCGGTAATCATTGTTAACCACAGGGGTCTGTGTGGTGGGAGAACTCAACAGAAACTGCCACAAAGCCTGTTTACAGAGATTGCTAAAAGTTTGATATTTGGTGAGAGATAGCTCCTTTTCGATCGCCTCTAACAGAGTTTGATCAGCAGCATCCTCAGTAAAAGTAACCGACTGCGTAAGTTTTTTATTAACCCAGAGCATAGTTAGGTAGGACGTATGGGCAGACCTGCCAATGAGGACTAACCCAGTTTAGCAGTAATTAGATCTAATTTCACCCCCAAACAGGCTATCCCGTTGAGAAACCACCCAACGGGATGAAAAAAACCAATTAATTAGCGTTTGGCTAGTTGAGCTTCCCCATAGACATATTGTCCTAGGGCGTTGGCTTTACGAGCCGGTTGAGTCAGATGAGCTCTTAACTGAGCGTCTTTGAGCAGGGGTTGTAAATCTTGCCAGAAAAACTCACCACCGCCGCCAGTAATCACTACATCTGTGACCCTTTCTGGGAGCCATTTTACCACGCGATCGCAAAGATCCCGTGCAAAAACCTTACGCAACTCAGGTACAATTTCATCTAGGTTAGCAGGTTTAGTCGCGCCTCTGGGACGATAAAAACGCTGTCCTTGAGGTTTATGTACTGCCTCTAGGAGGAATAGGGATTGAGCATCGGCTCCCTCAATCTTAGCGGCGACTTCCTCATAAAACTTACTCATGGCAAACACTTCACTCTGAGAAACCCCACGAGCAAAGCGGAAGCGATCCACAGTCAAGAAATCCGTAGTTTGATGTCCCACATCAACAACAGCTACAGAAAGATCCGCAAAGTTAGGCGCATCCTTGCTGCCCTGGGCTTCACACCAAATCAGGCTACCATAGCCTTCTGGCATTACCCGAACACTCTGGATATCAACCACTACTTGCTCACCCCTAAAGACCAACGTATTGGGTCCAGTGAGGAGACTAATAATTTGTTCTTTCTCCCGCTCAAACTGTTCTTGAGAGTAAAATGGTAAGCCCAGCACCACATCAAGATCACCTTTAAGGTTGAAATATCCCACACAAGCAAAGATCTTAATTAGGGCATCGTTCACCTTGGAGGGGTTGGCGGCGGGATCTACGCCAAACAGACTTGCTCCAAAATCAGCAGCCAGTTGACCTACGGCAAAACCATTTCCCTGATATTCCAGCCATAGATCCAACAGTGGATCGGTGTTTTTCGACTCAAAGCCACCGCCACGGGCTTTTTCTACACTCATTTGGGCAACATTCGAGGGAATAAAAACCACATCTGCGGGGTTGCGACTAATACAAGATTTAGTTGCGGTTCTCCCCAAGTCAACGCTGAGAATCGTTGAGCGGCCGACTACAGTAGTAGTGGTCGGTTTGGTTGTGGTAGTGGTAGCTTTAGCTAACGGTGACTGTGACTGTGACTGTCCGGGCTGTTTGTTACTCTGCATCTGAAAAATCCGTTACTTCACGAAGACTCAAAAATTGTGACACTCAGAGGGACTAAGTCCGTGAGATTCTTCTTTCGGCCATCAGACTTGCCATCGGGAACTAAAGTTCTCAACAGTCAAGCTGAGATCAGAAGAAGCGTTTGGGTTGCCTCACAACCCAGTTGACCAGTACATCAGGGTACTTAAATCTCATGCTTTCGATGTTAATTGCCACGTTGCCGCCCCATTCTCACAACTTGAATTCAGAAATATGAGTTTGAGTGTCTAGCAACCTTCTGACAATTCTCCCATAGTTATAACTTTCCTGAGATTTAGATATAGGCAATCCAACAACGGTAACTTTACCCTACTTCGCGCGCGAAATAATCATCTCTAACTACAATTCCTAGGATTATAGCCTGCTGTCCCCCATTGTCAGATTATATCCCACTGATATTTTTCCGTATCAGGACTTTTCCCCCTCATCAACTGTAGCGGGCCATTAAACTCCCCGGCCTGGTTGCCTGATCACAGACTCTTACGTTAAATTTAGTTAAGATTATGAATATCTTTAATCTTAGCCATTAACTGGGCTGAGTTTTAAGAAACTTCTGATGTATAGGACATAGAGGCAACGGAATTTATGAAAACGTCTTGGAGAACAATTCTGCTATGGACGATCCCGGCTCTGGTGATCGGGTTCTTCCTATGGCAGGGTGCTTTTGCTGCTTCCCCGACAGATATAGCCCAAAATAATACAGCCAGCACTCGCATGACTTATGGCCGATTCTTAGATTATCTCGATGCTGGGCGCGTTACCAGTGTCGATCTATATGAGGGGGGACGGACGGCGATCGTCGAGGCAATTGATCCTCAATTAGACAATGGAGTGCAGCGCCTACGGGTCGATTTGCCTAATAACGCCCCGGAACTAATTTCTCGCCTGCGTGCTGCTAATATTAGCTTTGACTCTCACCCTCCCCGTAATGATGGCGCGATTTGGGGACTTTTAGGAAATTTGGTTTTCCCGATTTTGTTGATTGTGGGACTGTTTTTCCTGTTCCGCCGTTCTAATAATGTGCCGGGTGGCCCTGGTCAAGCCATGAACTTCGGTAAGTCTAAGGCTCGTTTCTCTATGGAAGCCAAAACCGGGGTTTTGTTTGATGATGTAGCCGGGGTTGAGGAAGCTAAAGAAGAACTCCAAGAGGTGGTTACCTTCCTGAAAAAGCCGGAACGCTTTACGGCTGTTGGGGCGAGAATTCCTAAAGGTGTTTTGTTGGTTGGACCTCCGGGAACTGGTAAAACTCTCCTGGCTAAGGCGATCGCTGGTGAGGCTGGGGTTCCCTTCTTTAGCATCTCTGGTTCGGAATTTGTGGAGATGTTTGTTGGGGTTGGGGCTTCCAGGGTCCGCGATTTGTTTAAGAAGGCTAAGGAAACTGCCCCCTGTATCGTCTTTATTGATGAAATTGATGCGGTCGGTCGCCAGCGTGGTGCTGGTATTGGCGGCGGTAATGATGAACGAGAACAGACCCTTAACCAGTTATTAACTGAAATGGATGGTTTTGAGGGTAACACGGGCATTATTATTATTGCTGCTACTAACCGCCCAGACGTTCTTGATTCGGCTTTGTTGCGACCAGGAAGGTTCGATCGCCAAGTTATAGTCGATGCTCCTGATATTAAGGGCCGTCTGTCAGTTTTGGAAGTTCACGCCCGCAATAAAAAACTTGCCGATCAGGTGTCTCTGGAAGCGATCGCTCGTCGGACTCCCGGATTTACTGGGGCTGACCTGGCGAACCTACTTAATGAAGCTGCTATCCTCACCGCCCGCCGCCGCAAGGAGGCTATTACCATGGCGGAAATTGATGATGCCGTTGATCGGGTAGTGGCGGGTATGGAAGGAACCCCCCTCCTTGATGGTAAAACTAAGCGTCTGATTGCTTATCATGAGATCGGACACGCGATCGTTGGTACTCTGATTAAAGATCATGATCCCGTTCAAAAAGTAACCCTAGTTCCTCGTGGACAGGCTCGCGGTTTGACCTGGTTTATGCCTGATGAGGATCAGGGTTTGATTTCTCGCTCTCAAATTCTCGCTCGTATTACCGGCGCTTTGGGCGGTCGCGCCGCTGAAGATGTGATCTTTGGTGATGCCGAAGTTACCACCGGCGCGGGTGGAGACCTGCAACAGGTGGCGGGAATGGCTCGTCAAATGGTGACTCGTTATGGTATGTCTGACCTCGGCCCGCTGTCTCTGGAATCTTCCCAGGGTGAGGTTTTCCTGGGTCGGGATTTTGCTACCCGCACTGAGTATTCTAATCAAATTGCTTCCCGCATTGATTCTCAAATTAAAGCGATCGCCGAACATTGTTATCAAGATGCTTGTCAAATCATTCGCGATCACCGCGAAGTTATCGATCGCCTAGTTGATTTACTCATCGAAAAAGAAACCATTGATGGAGACGAATTTCGGCAAATTGTAGCCGAATACACTGAAGTTCCCGAAAAAGAACGGTTTGCTCCAGTATTATAATTTCTCTACCTGAGAAATCGCTCTGAAAATTTCCGCCCAGTTTCTTATTCAAGAGACTGGGTTTTTTCATGTACCCCCCATACCCTACAATTTTGCTCATACTTGCTCCCCCTTCGACTCCGGGAAAGGGAAACCATATCCAGCCACGGGAGGCGACGCGCTATATTAATCACCCCCCACTCACCCATCATTATCAATTACCAATCCCGCTTGACAGAATGAAATCTGCTATATTATCAAACACCACAAGAATCTTTATCAGGAACAGTTAACCAATGACCACACCAGTAGAATATAAACAGCGTCGCGAACAGTTAATGGCTAAAATTGGTGGGGGTACTGCCATTTTTAGAAGTGCGCCCACAGCAGTTATGCACAACGACGTTGAATATTCTTACCGCCAAGATAGCGATTTTTTCTACCTAACTGGCTTTAATGAACCCAACGCCGTCGCCGTCTTAGCACCCCACCACGAAAAACATAAATTTATTCTATTTGTACAACCCAAAGACCCCGAAAAAGAAACCTGGACAGGATATCGAGTTGGGGTTGATAATGCTAAAACTATTTATGGTGCTGACGAGGCTTATCCCATTCATGAATTAGACGAAAAATTATCCCAATACCTGCAAAAAGCCGATCGCATTTATTACCGACTAGGACCTGATCAACAATTTAACCAGATAATTCTCAACCATTGGCAAAATTTAATCCGGGTTTATCCTAAACATGGCACAGGTCCCATTGCTATCCAAGATGCTGGCACAATTCTCCATCCTCAAAGGCTAATTAAAAGCCCCAAAGAATTGGAATTGATGCGAAAAGCGGCGGAAATTTCTGTAGATGCTCACCAGAGAGCGCGAGAATTTGCTCAACCCGGGAAGTATGAATATCAGGTACAAGCTGAAATTGAATATTTCTTTAGTCAACATGGTGCGACTCCCGCCTATCCTTCCATTGTCGCCTCTGGTGAAAATGCTTGTATTTTGCATTACATTGAGAATAATCGCCAAATGCAAGACCAGGATTTATTGTTGATTGATGCGGGTTGCGCTTATCAATATTATAATGCTGATATTACTCGCACTTTTCCCGTTAATGGTAAGTTTACACCAGAGCAAAAAACTATTTATGAGTTGGTTTTGCGCGCACAAATCGCCGCCATTGAACAAGTGAAACCAGGAAATCCCTATAACCAGTTACATGATACGGCGGTGCGGGTTTTGGTAGAAGGTTTGCTAGATTTAGGATTACTCAAAGGCGATATTGAGGAGATTATTAAGGAACAAAAATATAAGCATTTTTATATGCACAGAACCGGACATTGGTTGGGTTTAGATGTTCATGATGTCGGGGTTTATCAGTGGGGTGAAGAACCGCAATTATTGCAGCCAGGACAGGTGTTAACTGTGGAACCGGGGATTTATATTAAACCGGATATTAAACCCGTGGAAGGACAACCAGAGATCCATGAGCGATGGCTGGGAATAGGGGTGAGAATTGAGGATGATGTCTTGGTGACAACAGATGGTTATGAGGTTCTTACGGCTGGAGTCCCTAAGTCGGTGTCAGCTATGGAAAGTTAGGCTTAATTTGGGGGTGGAATTTATGGTAATTTCTACCCCGGTTTAAACTTACCCATGAGTGACCAATATTAAGTTTGGTTAAAAAATGGCTGCTTACGGTCGATTAACAACTATAATGGAAATAGTCAAATCATCACCAACAAACACCGATAAATGAATAATTGGTCTGGTTCTGTAATGATTTCAATAATCCTAGTCACCGCTACGGGTTGGGGAACAGCAGCGATCGCATTTACTGATTTTGACTCTGTTAAACCGTCTCAGGAATTACAACTCGCTCAAACCCCTGTAGGCGCTTGTATTGTCAATGACCCTACCGGAACTCCCTTAAATGTGCGAGCAACTCCTGCTGGTAAAATTGTTGGTAGTTTACCCAATGGAACTCGCGTAATTTTAGGAATAACAGACGGTAGAGAAGGACCAAACTGGACTCGCATTATCGGACCCATAGAAGGTTTTGTTTGGAGTCTATATTTAAGTAATTGTGTTTATCGATAAATAACTACCATCAAACACTACATAAACCGGGTGGGAGGACTATTTGACGCGCTAATAACCCGGTAAATTCGGGTCAAGACCTAATAATTTCATAGCTTTTTGGTGGCTTTCCCAAAGATATATAACCAAGACCATAGCACAGGATATTATTGTGAGCATGAGACTCTGATAATAAACACGCAATAAGTTTTGTTTTGACTGCTTAATTTCCGACATCAACTGTTTAAAGGTATCATCCCCAAATATACTGAATGATAAATTATCCACTGCGATCGCCCAAATTTCACCATATTCTGGTACTGTTAACAATACCTGATTTTCTGCGATCGTCATGTTAGAAATATCAGTAGTTTCTGGTAGCCAAACTTTGCGGGGTCTCGACCAGTTAGGATCGAACCTAATCAGGTTATAACGGGAAAAGGAACTTTCAGAAACTAACACCCACCAAAAGCCCTGGTTATCCTGTTCCAAAAATATCGGAAATGTTTTTCCACTGTCTGCGACAGTTAAAGCGATCCTCCTTCCTTCGATGTAGTAATTTGTATGATCTCTTAAGAGTTTTTCCCAGGAGCGAATTATCCAATTTTTAGGTCGAGTTGTGTGGTCAGGAAGACACTCCGTAATAGGTCGTGGTGGTCGAACTGTATCAATTTGTTGATCTGGGGTAATTTCCAAGCCTTCGCTATTGGTTAACCAAGTAATCAGCCGAAAATTGTTACTATCAGCAACAGCCAATTTTCCGTTATTGTCAATGGTGATACCGTTGGGATAACACAGTAACATTTCTTCCTCGGTGGGTAAAATTTCTTCCCCTCTGGTACTTTCGAGAATTTCCCCATTCATGGTTAAGGCGACCAGGCGATGTCTGGCTGTGTCCGTAGCATAGATTAACTGTTTTTCGTGATCAACAACAAATTTAAAGGTACTGCGAAACTCCCAATTTATTCCTGTATCTTTCTGAAAACCTGATAATTCTTGACAAGTATTTTGGTCTAGTTGACAATATTCGATTCTTCCAGTTTCCCAATTTCCGAGAAATAATTGAGAGCGATCGCTTACCTGTAGGTCTGTTATTCCTTCTCGAATACCTAAATCTTTTAAAGCATATTTATTGTGCAGATTTCCTTGAGAGTCTAAGTTATATAAATAACGATGATCCGTCGTAAAAACATCACCATTGGGACTGGCGCTAATAAAGCCTAATTGTTGAGGATACGCCGCATTGAAGCTACTATAAATCGTCGTCAACAGTCCAATAAACATCACCACTATTAGGGACTGAACAAATATTTTTAACTCTTGTGTTGGTTGACCATAGGAGATGATTCCACCCCGAAAATGAGCCGATAGTTGATTAAACACTTCTCGAGTTTTCCGGCGGTCTATATTACCCCATATATCAGTAACCACAAAGTAATAACTTCTCTTTTTGCGGGGGTTAATAATCCGAATCAAAGGAGGTATTTTCGACGATATTAAAACTTTGGGATTCATCAAAACCACTTCTGCATCTTGGTCAAATTCTTTGGTAATCAGTCTATAATCATCTTCATAACGCATTACACCAATGATTTTCCGCTTTCCATATTGTAAAACTCCCGGGGTAGTTTCCGGATTAGTTATCATCGTGATTTCCTCGATTTTATGTTGAAGAATAAAACCGACTAGACACTGGTTAGGTTGGCGGTAATTGTAATTATGCTTAATATCTTTGAAGGTTCTATAATGGGATATTCGTTGATAAATTCTCACAAATATACTGACAATTACTGTCATTATAACAATAATTAGATAAACCATCAATATAGATTTCATAGGACTACAACTCCTCTGCAATTATTGAACTTTCCACAGGTCTGGGGTCTCCAGGACTTGCTCAAGGTCGCCATAATTTTGCTGTAACAACTCTTGTAATTCCTGAGAAGGTCTAAATACAAAAATGGTGGACTGTTCAGGAATTAATTGTAATGATGGTTGATTACTCATCAGGATAAGTTTCACATCATTATTTAATAGATAACTCAGGGAGATTAAATCTCCTGTATTAGTACCATTTCCCGCATCGGAAATTAACACAGATGAGTTGGCTTGATTAATTTCGGTAGCCACTTGATGATTAAAATAGCTTAAACCTTTATCCCACCAAGTTGATGAAACTGTACTCAAACCCAAGGAAATAATACTAAAACTTAGTAATATGGCTAATACCCACAGCCACAACTTTTCACCATCTAATAATGATTTACGACCGCTATTAAGGTGGGTTCCTAATAAAAAAGCGATCGCTATTTGAATAGCCGGAAAACAAGCGATCAGATACCGAGTGACAGAGGAACGTTGTCCTCCCCATAATAAATCTGGTAAAACCAGCAGGATAAACGGTATCCAAATGGCAGTTAAAATAAACAATCCGGTTTGACTATCATTGGTTTCACTTACATAATACAGAGCATAAATAATGAGCAGTAAAAACGGCAGCCTAAATAAATACGTCCAGAAGCTGTTAAAGCCAAAGTCAATATCAACTAAAACCGACGTAAAACTGAGCAGCCAAAACTTGGATAAATCCAGTAAACTCATCGATTGCTGAGTCCAACTGGTTAAGGTTTGAGCCTGTTCCCAATTATGGATAATAACAGTTATCCAGGGGAGATAAAGAACCAAAGTTAAACATATAGATATCCCCAACTGAATGAAAAACAAAGACAGACGTGGTTTATAATTCCGTCTCGGTTCTGACCCAAAAATCAAGATTCCCCAACCGATATGACTAGCTATAACTAATCCAAAAAATAAATGGGTATATAGTCCCAAAGTGCAGGTGATTACATAACCCAACCACCACAGCCAATTGTTAGTCCGACTCCCCTTGAGTAACATGAGACTAGAGGCGATAATTAAAGCCGTCATTAAGCTGTATTGACGAGCGGTTTGCGCTAATAATACATCCACCGGAGAAACAGCTAGTAAAGCGGTAGCCATGAGGGAAATTAGCGGAGATTGAAATAATTCCCAAGCTAAGGCATAAATAAGCGGTAAGGATATTAAACTAATGACGGCGGGTAAAAGACGGGAAGCTAAAATCGAACTGCCAAAGCCTCGCATCCAACCCCTAGCCATGAGATAATATAGGGGGGGATGATGGGGGTTTCTATGCAGAGATGCGATAGTATCGGCGGCGGTGCTATCGGGTTTGAGGCGTTGATATTCTAGGACTTCTGAGGGGGTAAAAATGCGATCGCTGAACAATTGCTGATCTACCTGTTCCCGGGTAAAACCAGCCGATCGCAAATTGGTAAAAACTTCATCATGGGAATATAGTTTGCGATCGAGACTCGCAAAACGAAACAACACCCCCAGGACAATCACGATCATTAACAGAATAACCAGGCGACGGGGTAGACCACCTGTAAACACCTTTGGTTGGTAGAGCATTCCTGTGGTTAAGGGTTTTTATCGATTCTACCAATATCATAAAGGCAGGGAGTCACCCCTGCCTCAAAATTTTAGAAATTGGCGGTTAGCCTAATCCTAGATTAAATTTTAGCGGGTGATTTAGTACAGTGAGCCAGTGGGACGGTGAACGATAAAGCTGAGAACTTGGCACTGCTTCACGTTATCAAAACCCATAACGCGGATAAAGCACTTAGGATATTCCCGACGGCATTCGTCGATTTCCGCCATAACTTCGCGAACGGAAGTTGCATTAAACAGAGGCAACTTCCACAGAGTCCAGTAGTGTTGCTCAGGCGCAGAGGATTCGCTGAATTCTACCCCAGCAATAAAGCCTTGCTCAAGAATATACTGAAGCTGTTTCTGGGTCTGAGCATCAGTCAGAGGGGGTAAATAGGACAGAGTTTCGTAACGGCGCTCTTTTGGTAGTGTTTGCATTGTGATTTTCCAGGGTAGTTGTTGAAATTAATTATTTAGGCTCCGACCTTAGTCGGGAGGGTTAGTCTCTGAAGTAGTGAGTTGCGTCATTCGTTCCAGGTACTGGCGGCGATGTGCCATATTTCCCTGCTGAATCCCCTGCCGAACCATCTCCGGTAGATAACCCGCCACCTCTTCAGCGAGATGATCTCGGACGGTCATCACTCGGAAAGCCAGTTCTTGATTTTCCTGTAACAGTTCCTCAAGATAAGCCTCACCATCCTGGATTTTCCCCTGAGAGGAAAAATCACTTAGCCAGATAGCTAAACCAGGGTTAGTCTCTGTCAATTGGTTGGTGATGATGATTACAGCTTGGTAGGTTAGGTAACTTGTCAGTACCTTGGTCGTGTCCTTAGCAACTTTTTTGATATCCATGTTCCGACACCAACCCTCTGTTAAGACTTCAAGTTTGAGATATTGGATTGAGTTGTATCCGTAGCTCTCCAAAATTGTCAAGTTAGAGGAGTTGCCCAATCCAAAATCACGTAAAACTCCTGGGAGGGTTGGAAGCTCCGTGATTTATCACAGAGAGGAAAACCGACTCAAGCGGCTTTAGCCGCCAGCACCCCCTTGCGGGGTGGAT
>NZ_JARPLU010000084.1:0-12789 GCF_032349615.1 Limnospira sp. PMC 1279.21
TCCTCTCCGTGATCAATCACGGAGCTTCCAACCCTCCCAGGAGTTTTACGTGATAGCAACTTTAGGATAATGATAAATACAACAGGACCCATGGAGTGGGTCAGCGCGATTTCCACTCGTCCATCGTTAGAAGCAGCAGTGACGGAGGTAGTTAAACAATGTCAAGAATCGCTGAAATCTTCGCCAGATCTAGGTTTGGTGTTTATCTCTTCGGCGTTTAGCAGTGATTATCCCAGACTCATGCCATTATTAGCGGAACAGCTTTCGGTGCGGGTGCTAATTGGCTGTACAGGTGGCGGTATAGTTGGTATGCAGACGGAAACACAGGTCAAAGAAATCGAGGGTAAACCCGCATTAGGCTTATGTTTAGCCCATCTTCCGGGGGTTGATATTTGTCCGTTTCATCTAAATACCAATGATCTCCCTGATTTAGATAACCCCCCAGAGGATTGGGTAGAATTAATTGGGGTGCATCCCCAAAATGACCCTCAATTTATTTTGTTGATTGACCCGTTTTATGGGAAGATTAATGATCTACTCCAAGGGTTAGATTATGCCTATCCAGAATCGCCGAAAGTGGGAGGATTAGCTAGTTCTGGGATGATGGGTTGGGCGACGGCTGTATTTTGTAACGGCGAGATGTACTCTGCTGAAGCTGTGGGAGTGGCCTTAACGGGAAATATTGTCTTAGAAACTATTGTCGCCCAGGGATGTCGTCCCATTGGTGAACCATTACGGGTGAGTCAAGGGGAAAGAAATATTATCTTGACGGTGGAGAAATGTTCGGAAACTGATGGTCTGAATATTAACGATCGCCGTGAAGTTGCGCCTTTAGAAGCACTACAGGAATTGATAGCGGAATTGGGGGAAGATGACCGCAAACTGGCTCAAAATTCGTTATTTGTGGGTGTGGCGCGCGATGAGTTTAAAGCTAAATTAGAATCGGGGGATTTTTTAATTCGTAATTTGATGGGAGTTGACCCCAGAGTGGGGGCTATGGCTATAGGCGATCGCGTTAGACCAGGACAACGCATTCAGTTTCATTTGCGCGATAGTCGCACTTCTGCGGAAGACTTGAAAGGCTTGCTAAGTGGTCACCAGAAGCTGACAGAAACGACGGCACCAGTAGCCACGGAAGGGGCGCTGATATTTTCCTGTTTGGGACGGGGAGAAAATCTTTATGGTCAGCCAGATTTTGACTCGAATCTGTTTCGGGAGTATTTTAAAATACCCCTAACGGGATTTTTCTGTAATGGTGAAATCGGACCCGTGGGAAATGCTACATTTTTGCATGGGTATACTTGTGTGTTTGGCATTCTGCGTCAACCGTAATATTTGAAGATCACATCATGCAAATCCAAAAAGCGTTAGTAACAGGGGCTTCATTCGGTATTGGTGAAACCTTTGCTAGACAAATAGCAGCCCAAAAGGGCGATCTGGTTTTGGTAGCCCGATCGCAAGATAAACTGGAAAACTTAGCCGGGGAGTTACAATCCCAATATGGGGTAAAAGTCCAGGTAATCAGCCAAGACCTCACGGAAGCCAACGCCGGACAGGTAATCTTTGACCAGGTGGCGGGGGGACCTGAGACGGTGGATCTGCTGGTGAATAATGCCGGGTTTGGGGACTATGGACCTTTGGATGAGCGATCGCTCACTAAACAATTGGCAATGGTGCAACTCAATGTTACCGTCCTGGTAGAGTTGACCTATCTATTCCTGGGGGTGATGAAAGCCCGCCGCTTTGGGGCGATCGTCAATGTATCATCGATCGCCGGATATCAAGCCCTACCCTATATGTCTGTATACTCTGCCACTAAAGCCTTTGTGGTCAACTTTAGTCAGGCTATATGGGCAGAAAATCAGGATACAGGGGTGCGGATTTTATGCCTTTGTCCTGGCCCGACAGAATCGAATTTTTTTGAAAATGCCGAATTTCCCCAGTCCATGAAAAGCTCTGGTAACAATTATGCCAGCGCCGCCGAAGTGGTGAAGGAAACCCTCTCTAGCTTAGACAAAAAAGACTCTACCCTGGTGACCGGAGGCATCTCTAATCAGATTATTGTCAACTTACCTCGGTTAATGCCCAGAGATATCATAGCCAGTTTGGTAGAAAAGCAATTCCGACCCAAAGGGTAGCTTGACCCTGTGTTTAGCCTAATTTATCAATTCAATAAGCTGTGGTAGATGTTTTCTGCCACAATGGTTTGTTAAACCGTTTGTGCTTTGTGCAAATCGGAGCAGATTTCAAAAAAACAATTTTGGTTATGAAGCGTTATCGTTCAATTTTGGCTTGTGTTTTGGCATTTGTAACCGCCTTCGTGGTGGGTTGCAGTTCTCCTGTGGCGGTGGAACCTCCCAGCTATAGCAGTATTCAGCTTGAAAAAATCCAGGAGTATAAGTCTAATATCGCGGCTATACGCGATCGCTCCACCACAGAACTGGCAGGTTATATCCAAAAGGGTGACTGGATCAATATCGATAATTTTGCTCACGGTCCCTTTGGTACTGTACTTCAGGAAATGAACTATGTAGTTCGCAACCTACTTCCCAATGAACAACCAGAAGCCCGCAAGTTGTCCCGCGAGGTGTTTGAGCATTTACAGGATATGAGTGAGGCGGCGGCTAAAGCCGATCGCCAACAGGCTGCTATCAGCTATCAGGAAGCCCTGAAAGACCTGGATTTGTTTTTGAGCAAATTTCCCCAAGTTTAGGGAATAGGTAGTTAGGGAAGGGTATATGGTGGCTTATGACTAGGGTTGTGATTGTCGGGTGTGGAATTATCGGGGCGGCGATCGCCTATGAACTTAGTCTGGTGTCCGGGTTAACCGTCACCGTGGTAGATCGTCATCCACCCGCTACCCAGTCAACCGCCGCCGCTTTGGGGGTATTAATGGGGGTCATCAGTCACAAAACCAAGGGGCGGGCTTGGGCTTTACGGCGCGACAGTATGGCTCGCTATGAAACCCTAATTCCTGAATTGGAAGCCTGTAATGGGTATGCCATTCCTTTTAACCGCCAAGGGATTTTGATGTTAGGGTTTGAGGGGGAAAATTGGCATCGTTGGCAGGAATTAGCTACTATCCGCCGTGAACAAGGTTTTCATCTGGAGTTAATGGATCAGCCAACTGTGCGATCGCATTATCCCCAGATTGATTGTTCGCGAGTCACAGGGGCTATATATTCCCCAAGCGATCGTCAAGTTAACCCCACAACCATAACTAAGGCTTTGGTCGAAGCCGCCCAAAAAAATGGGGCTACATTTAACTTTGGTGTTAATGTCGAGGGCTGGGAAATTACCCAGTTGGGTCATGGTCAGAAACTCTGTCAGCGCCTAAATACTGACTCTGGAAGCCTTCCGGCTGACTGGGTGGTGGTGGCGGCGGGTTTGGGGACTACACCCCTACTTCAGAGCCAATCTTTGCCCTCTGGGTTAACCATTAAACCCGTCCTCGGACAAGCCCTCAAGTTCCGCTTTCGTGAACCTTTGGGGGGTAATCATCCCCAACCTGTGATTACAGGAGATGATGTGCATATTGTACCTTTGGGGGGTTCTGAATATTGGGTGGGTGCAACCGTGGAATTTCCAGACCCCAGCGGGGAAGTCCAACCGCAACTACAACAAGTTGATTTTCTTCTGGAAAGGGCGATCGCTATTTGTCCCGCCCTCGCCCAAGGGGAAATTATCCACCAATGGCATGGGCTAAGGCCCCGTCCCGAAGGTAGACCCGCCCCCGTTATCGGTCCTTTGGCGGGTTTTGGTAATGTCCTACTCGCTACGGGACACTACCGCAACGGCGTGTTATTAGCCCCAGCAACTGCTTTAGAAATACGTCAGATGATTAATGGTGGCATTTAGACCGCCAAAAACTCTTTAATTAGTTCCGCGCTGAGATCTTCGGTTAAGCCA
This sequence comes from Limnospira sp. PMC 1279.21, assembly GCF_032349615.1. Classification (NCBI taxonomy): domain Bacteria; kingdom Bacillati; phylum Cyanobacteriota; class Cyanophyceae; order Oscillatoriales; family Sirenicapillariaceae; genus Limnospira; species Limnospira sp. PMC 1279.21. Next base: position 3,910 of record NZ_JARPLU010000084.1, read on the forward strand.
GAGGCAACTATTCCGCCTTTTTGCATGGCATAATAGCGATCGGCTTGGCGGACAAAGTGTAAATGCTGTTCCACCAATAGCACAGAAATTCCCCTAGTTTCAATAATCCGCCGCACCGCTGCTTCAATTTCTAGGATAATTGAAGGTTGAATGCCCTCTGTGGGTTCATCTAAGACTAATAGACGTGGCTTTCCCATTAACGCCCTGGCGATCGCTAACTGTTGCTGCTGACCACCGCTAAGGTCTCCCCCCATACGAGACAGCATAGTTTTTAACACTGGGAATAAATCAAAAATATCCTCTGGTATTTCTCTTTTACCTCTCCCGACTTCCCCAGAGGCTTCTAAGCCTAACAGGAGATTTTCCTGCACCGTGACGCGGGGGATAATTTCTCGCCCTTGGGGAACATAACCAATGCCTAATTTAGCCCGTTTGTGGGTGGGAATTTGGGTAATGGGAACATCGGCAAATTTTACCTGTCCGGTGCGGGGTTTGAGTAGTCCCATGATGGTTTTTAATAAGGTAGTTTTTCCCACACCATTACGACCAATTAGACAAACCATCTCCCCGACCGGAACACTTAAATCAACATCGCGTAAAATGTGGCTTTCTCCGTAATAAACATTCACACCAGAAACCTGTAACATTAGGTTTGATGGGATAATATGGGGTTGGATATCCGCTTGAGTTGATGTCATTTTACTTACTCCTCTTTTCCTAAATAAACCTCAATCACTCTGGGGTCATTTTGCACCTGTTCCATATTTCCCTCACACAAAACCGAACCTTGATGTAATACTGTCACCTGACGCGCTATTTGTCGGACAAATTCCATATCATGTTCAATCACAATAATTGAGTGGCTTTCCGCTAAGGCTAACAATAAATTACCGACGTTTTCGGTTTCCTCATCAGTTAGTCCCGCCACCGGTTCATCAACTAATAATAAATCGGGGGACTGGGCGACTAGCATACCAATTTCTAGGCGCTGCTTTTCACCGTGGGCTAAAAATTCGGCTTTTAAATCTCCTTTGGCTGCTAAACCCACCGTTTCCAACAGTCCCGCCATCGTTCGTTTTTCCCCAGAAATAGGGCGACGAAATAGGGTGGGAAACACATTTTTATTTTGATTAACCACCAGATCCAAATTTTCGGCTACCGTCAAATTTAGATAAACTCTGGGAGTCTGAAACTTGCGACCAATTCCTAGCCGGGCGATTTTATATTCCGGGATATTTCGTAAATTCCGCCCCTTAAATTTAACTTGTCCTTCGGTGGGTTGAACTTTTCCGGTGATGGTATCTAAAAAGGTGGTTTTTCCCGCACCATTAGGGCCGATAATTACCCGCAATTCCCCAGCTTTCATGCTAAAGTTAAGGTTATTGAGGGCTTTAAAGCCATCAAAATTGACGGTAACATTTTCGATTTCTAAGATGTTCATTGCCAGTCCATTAATCCACTCAATATTAACTCTCAAGTTCTTCGCGTTCTAGTTGCAATTCTGGGTCTTCTTCTAGTTGAGGGTAGGTCATTATGGGCTGTCGGAAACCTAATAGCGATCGCATATATTCCCAACCATCTGTCCGTAACCATCCCACTATACCACTAGGGAGAACTGTCACCACAATTAAGAATAATGCGCCTTGAAAAAACAGCCAAACTTGGGGGAATTGTTCACTGAGGAAGGTTTGACCGAGGCGAACTAAGACAGTTCCCAAAATCGCCCCCACCAGAGTCGCCCTACCACCAACGGCGACCCAAATCACCATTTCAATAGAAAAGGCTACCTCCATAAAACTAGGGGTGATAATACCACTTTGAACAGTATATAATGCCCCAGCAATTCCGGCGATCGCCCCAGAAATAGCAAAGACCAAAACCTTAAACCCCGTGGGGTCATAGCCGGAAAATCTCACCCGATTTTCATCATCTCGAATGGCTACCAATAAACGCCCAAACCTCCCACTGGTCAGCCACCGACACAGTAAATAAATTAAAATAATCAACAGAATAGACAATTCATAAAATACCAGTTGGGCGGCGGGGGAACCCGCCTGAGTCCCAAAAATCATAGTGGTATCTGTTTTGAGTCCATTGCTTCCGTTGATATATTTTTGTTGACCGTTAAACAGATGAAAAAATACCAGCAAAGCTGCCTGGGTGAGGATGGAAAAGTAAACCCCTTTAATGCGGTTACGAAATACCAAATATCCCAATATTGCCGCCACGATACCGGGAATCAAAAAGATGGCAACTAGGGTAAACGGAAACGAATAAAATGGCTCCCAAAACCAGGGGAGTTGTTCAACTCCATAGAGCATAAAAAAGTCGGGGATTCGACCTTCGGGAAGCTGTAACTGTAAATACATAGCCAGGGCGTATCCTCCCAGGCTAAAAAAGATGCCATGTCCTAAACTTAGCAGCCCTGTATATCCCCAGATTAAATCAATACCGAGGGCGACAATAGATAGGGATAAGAAACGCCCCAATAGCTTTAATCTAAAGGCTGGCAAAGCTAAAGGCATTATCACACCCAAAATAATAGCGATCGCTATTATTACCCCAATTTCAATGAGTCGCTGTTGTTGCTTCTGTTTTTGTTGGGCGACCCTACCGATTTCCTGATTCATATATATGACCCAATTAACCTTAATTAACCATGGATAAAATGTTGATTTTTAAAGTGTTCGCAAATCCCAATCTACAACTCAGCAGTTCTGCCTTTAGGCGGGAAAATGCCCGCAGGTTTAATTTGCAAAAAGGCAATAATTAGCGCAAAGACTAACACCTTAGACATACTGGTTGTCGCAAAGAAACTCAAGAAATCGACCACAGGCTGTAGAACATCCACAGAGGATAATAAGAACGCCAATGTTCCCGAACCAATCAAATAAATTAAGCTACCAATAACTAAAGCGGCTAACACCGTCCCCAGCAAATTTCCCACCCCACCAACTACCACCACCATAAAGGTATCAACGATATAATTTTGTCCGGTATTCGGTCCAACTGAACCCAATAAAGTAATCGCACAACCTGCTACCCCAGCCAGTCCCGAACCCATGGCAAATGTCAAAGCATCAACCTGGTCTGTAGGGATACCCAGACAAGCACTCATTTGGCGATTTTGAGTTACTGACCTAATCCTTAAACCCCAATTAGAGCGATTAAGAAATAGGTAAATCAACCCCAAACATACCAACCCCAGAATAATAATAAATACCCGCGCATAAGGAACTTGAAAATTCCCTAGGGCGAACCCTCCTCGTAACCAAGCGGGGGCGGTCACATCGACATTTCGGGCGCTAAACCAGGGTCGAGTCAAAACTTGTCCAGCCGCGTTACCAATCAGAATACTAGCGGTTGTAGAAATTCCGATAGATAAGACTAACAAAACCCCCATAGCCCAATTGCGAATTTTCTCCCAGTCCTGGCGACGCTTAACCCAGAATAACCCCCCAAAAAACAAGAGGCAAAATAAGCCCAAACCAATTACCATTTGCCAGTTGACACTACGGACAAATTGGCGTAGAATTAGACTAACCCCCCAAGTGGCTAATAAGGTTTCTAAAGGTCTGCCATATAGGTATCGAATCACGCCTCTTTCTAAGAAGAACCCGACTAAAGCGGCGACAATGAAGGCGACGGGAATAGCCAGGATTATATAGAAATTAAACAGGGGTTCTCCCAGGGGTCTAAAGATATTCTGCACAACAAATGTGGCATAAGCACCCAGCATCATTAACTCTCCGTGGGCGAGATTAATTACCCCCATTAATCCAAAGGTGATTGATAGTCCTAAAGCCGCCAGGAGTAAGACGGAACCGATACTGATGCCATTAAAAAAAGCGATCGCAAGTTCTTGCATTTTTCAAGATTTAAACAACATAGATTCAGGCTATTTAGGAAAGGGCAACCCTTCCGAGTTGCCCTTAATTTAGGAACCTTTAAACCCCTTCCATTCGGAATCTTTCGCCACGGGCGGGGTCAGTCCAATCGCAGGCATAACCCCTGGTGCTAGGAACATACTGATTCCAGGGTAATGGTTCAACCGGACCATCGGAAGACCAGATAATATCAAATAAACCATCATCACGGATTTGACCAATTCTCACAGTCTTAGATAAGTGATGATTAGGATTAAGAGTTACTAACCCATGGGGGGCTTGTAATTGCTGACCTATTGCCGCCGCCCTAACGGCTTCTAAATCGTCCGCTGTCCCGGCTTGTTCAACTGCTTGTTTCCACAGATAAACCATAGTATAAGCAGCCTCCATGGGGTCATTAGTAACCCGGTCTTGACCATGTTTAGCCTTAAATGCCTCCACCCAAGTCTGATTTTCTGGGGTCTCTACAGTTTGAAAATAGTTCCAAGAGGCATAGTGTCCAATGAGGAACTCTCGGCCGATTTGTCGCACTTCTTCCTCAGCGATACTCACGGACATAACCGGGTATAAATCCGGTGTTAATCCTGAACCCTGTAGCTGTTTAAAGAAAGCGACATTACTATCACCATTTAGGCTATTAAAAATAACTCCACCGTTGGGCAATGCCTGCCTAATCTTGGTAATGATTCCGGTAACTTCTGTATTTCCTAAAGGTAGATAATCTTCCCCGACGGTAGTGCCACCTTTAGCCATAAGCTGTTCTTTAATAATGGTGTTGGCTGTGCGGGGGAACACATAGTCAGACCCGACCAAAAAGAACTCTCGACCTTTATTTTCTAATAGCCAATCGACCGCTGGTTCAATTTGTTGATTGGGTGCAGCCCCAGTATAAAAAATATTCCGAGAACATTCCTGACCTTCATATTGCACGGGATACCATAACATATGGTTCCGGGATTCAAACACATCTTTAACTGCTTTACGACTGGCAGAAGTCCAGCAACCAAAAACGGTAACCACTTGGTCTTGGTCAATGAGTTTTTCGGCTTTTTCGGCAAAGGTCGGCCAGTCAGAAGCGCCATCTTCAACTACTGCTTCAATCTGTTTTCCTAACACACCTCCGGCTGCATTTATTTCAGCGATCGCCATTTTTTCCGCTTCCACAACCGTGGTTTCACTAATTGCCATAGTTCCACTTAAAGAGTGGAGAATACCCACCTTAATCGTATCGCCTGTAGTTTGAGTTGTGGCATCTTCCGAGGGAGTACCACAGGCTTTTAAGAGTACACTAGCACCCAAGGTAGCCGATCCATACAATAAAAACTTGCGTCGCCCTAATCTTCTGTTTATCATATCAATTTTACCAGTTGTAACGGGAACTAATCGAAGCCGGAAATTCTCACAAGTTTGACAATTTATTTTTAATTACTAGCCAATTTCCGAGAGTTGATGCTACTTGAGTAAATTTAAGACCGATTACATACCACCAAGGTTAGTTTTACCATGGATAAATCTACTCAAGCCCATAGACTTAATTAAGCATTTACCCTTAGCTAACTTGGTGACAGAGAAATGGTCTTAACTTTTACTTAACTTTAAGGCTAGTCGTGTATCCTAGGCTAAGTCAACCGCAAAAAATGTAGCTATTAATACAGTTTTCCGGTCAAAAGTGAGCATTGGGGGCTAATCATCAGTTATGGAGGTTAACAAGTATGTGTTACCGGAATATGATACTATACAAAAGTTTTGTTTCTGGTTGTGGACATTTTCAGCTAAATAGCGATCGCATGAATGTTGAATGGTTGAGTATTGCCATGTTTATCGTGGCTTTAATAGTGTTAGCATTAGGCTATCCGGTGGCTTTTTCCCTGGGTGGTGTCGCCTTAATTTTCACCCTAATTGGCATAATTTTCGGAGTATTTGACCCCATTTTATGGTCAGCCATGCCACAGCAGATATTTGGGATTATGAACAATTTTACACTGCTGGCAATTCCCTATTTTATTTTCCTAGGTTCAATGCTAGAAAAAACAGGCATAGCGGAAAACCTGTTAGAAACCATGGGAATATTATTCGGAAGAATGCGGGGAGGATTAGCGATCGCAGTAATTATAGTAGGAGGACTCCTAGCCGCCACCACCGGAGTAGTCGCCGCCACCGTCATAGCTATGGGCTTAATTTCCCTCCCCACCATGGTACGCTACAGCTATAATCCCAGACTCGCCGCCGGAGTAATTGTAGCATCAGGAACCCTAGGGCAAATCATCCCCCCCAGTGTAGTCTTAGTAGTCCTAGGAGATCAATTAGGAATTTCCGTTGGCAACCTATTTATTGGCTCAGTAATTCCCGGATTATTAATGACCACCGCCTTTATTATTCATGTAGCGATCGCCTCCTGGTTACGCCCGGATCTCGCCCCCGCCTTACCCACAGAAGTCATCACAGCACCCGGTCTCAAACAGCGAATCATCAAAGTATTAATTCCGCCCATATTACTGATTTTGTTAATCTTGGGAAGTATATTTTTTGGCATAGCCACACCCACAGAAGCCGGAGCCGTGGGATGTGTCGGAGCAATTATCCTAGCCGCTTTTAACCGTCAACTGACCAGAGACAACCTATATCGCGCTTGTGATGCCACCCTACGAACCACCAGTATGGTAATATTTATCCTGATAGGTTCACGAGCTTTTAGTTTAGTATTTCGGGGACTAGGGGGAGACAACGTAGTTAAAGATATGTTCCTCAATCTTCCTGGGGGTCAAATCGGCTTTTTGCTCATCTCCATGTTAATCGTATTCCTGTTGGGATTCTTTATCGATTTTTTCGAGATCGTCTTTATCGTAGTTCCCCTTTTACTTCCCATTGCTCAAAGCTATAATATGGATTTAGTCTGGTTCGGGGTATTATTAGGCGCTAATTTACAAACCTCCTTCCTCACCCCTCCCTTTGGCTTTGCCCTATTTTACCTACGGGGTGTGGCTCCTGCGTCTATCAGCACCGAAGACATTTATCACGGTGTGATTCCATTCATCACCCTACAGCTTATCGTTTTAGGGTTGATAGTCGTCTTTCCCTCCCTGGTCAACTTTTTGCCAGATCTGGCTCAGAACATCGGCCGTTAGAATACATATAGTTAGCAAAATTCCTTATTTGTGCAATTAGATAATCATTATGGCGAAACCCACTCAGGAACAGTTACAACAAGAACTCGAGCAAACTAAATCCGAATTGCGTGATGTTTGGGAGGAATTAGAACGAGTCCAGTCTCAGTTTGAACAGGTATCCGGGGAACTCCAACAGGCTCAGACCCAAATTCCACAGCAGGAAACAGCCTCTGATACTGACTGTCAACAGGAATTAGAAGCGGTCCGGTCTCAGTTAAATCAGGTTTTGGCGGAATTGGAGCAGGCTAAGGCTCAAATTCACCAGCAGGAAGCGGAAAAAGCACAACTGGAGTCCCTACAACAAGAGCTACAGACTACTCAAGATAGTTTGAACACGACTCGCACCCAGTTAGACCAGGTTCAGACTCAAATTCAGCAGGGGGAAACGGACAAGGCGGAACTGGAGTCGGTCCAACAGCAGTTACAGGAAACTCAAGCCAAGCTAACTAGCACTACTGAGGAGTTAGAAAAGGCTAAGACTCAAATTCAGGAGGCGCAAGGGTCAAAAGCACAACTGGAGTCGGTCCAACAGCATTTACAGGAAACTCAAGCCAAGCTAACTAGCACTACTGAGGAGTTAGAAAAGGTCAACTGTCAGTTTGATGAGGTATTGGGGGAACTTGAGGAAACCCATTTTAAGTTACATCAAATTCAGCAGGAAACAGCCTCGGATACGGAGAGCAAGCAAGAATTGGAACGGGTCAATTCTCAGTTAAATCAGGTTTTGGGGGAATTGGAACAGGCTAAGACTCAAATTCAGGAGGCGCAAGGGTCAAAAGCACAACTGGAGTCGGTCCAACAGCAGTTACAGGAAACTCAAGCCAAGCTAACTAGCACTACTGAGGAGTTAGAAAAGGCTAAGACTCAAATTCAGGAGGCGCAAGGGTCAAAAGCACAACTGGAGTCCCTACAAAAAGAGTTACAGACTATTCAAGGTCAGCTAACCAGCACTACTGAACAGTTAGACCTGGCTCAGTGTCAGTTTGATGAGGTATTGGGGGAACTGGAACAGGCTCATATTCAGGCTCAACAGGCGCAACAGGAAAAAGCACAACTGGGGTCTGTCCAACAGGAGTTACAGGAAACTAAAGAGAAATTTACTAGCATTCAGCAGGAGTTACAGCAGGGTCAGTTGAAGTTTGATGAGGTATTAGAGGAACTAGAACAGGCTCATATTCAGGCTCAACAGGCGCAACAGGAAAAAGCACAACTGGGGTCTGTCCAACAGGAGTTACAGGAAACTAAAGAGAAATTTACTAGCATTCAGCAGGAGTTACAGCAGGGTCAGTTGAAGTTTGATGAGGTATTAGAGGAACTAGAACAGGCTCATATTCAGGCTCAACAGGCGCAACAGGAAAAAGCACAACTGGGGTCTGTCCAACAGGAGTTACAGGAAACTAAAGACAAGCTGAATAATAAGACTGAGGAGTTGAAACAGGCTCAGTTTATGCAAAAAGAAGCGGCTGAGGAAGTTGATAAGACTAAGGCTGAGTTACACGAGGCGCGACAAAATCTGCAAACACTGCGATCGCAAAAAGAGGAGACGGAGGGACTTTTACGGAAGTGTCACGCTCAACTTCAGGAAACTATGGAGGTATTAGAGTCCTCCCACAGTCAACACAAACAGACTCAAGGGGAATTGGAACAATTGCGATCGCAAAAAGAGGAGACGGAGGGACTTTTAGAGAAGTGTCACGCTCAACTTCAGGAAACCATGCAGGTATTAGAGTCCTCCCACAGTAAACAACAACAGACTCAAGAGGAATTGGAGCAATTGCGATCGCAAAAAGAGGAGACGGAGGGACTTTTAGAGAAGTGTCACGCTC
>NZ_JARPLU010000084.1:12799-21824 GCF_032349615.1 Limnospira sp. PMC 1279.21
CTCCCACAGTAAACAACAACAGACTCAAGAGGAATTGGAGCAATTGCGATCGCAACTACAAGAAAAGCCACAGGAATTGACAAATCATGCGGTTCAAGTCTCACCAGTTCCAGCTTCCCCCCCAGCACCTGTAGCAGTAGCAGCAATCGACTGGGAAACCTTTTAACCCATCATCTGATTGTAGCATCCGCCAGGACTATATGGAGGGTGACCAAATATCCTGGCGGCGGTTTTCCAGTTAATTTAAGTCATCAGAAATCAGTGATTTTTATTCCTGTACCCAAACAGATACAGAACCCCCGTCACAGGAAAAGTGACCCCATCCCCATTCATTGGTATAAACAGGTTCTTTGATGTGTTCTGTCAGGTCAATAAACTTAGCATTAGGTTTACCAACTTCCATCCATTTTTGACCAGGAATGTTATCACTCATAATCACAGCCATACCTTGGGGGTGTTCTTCATCACCTAAACGAGTCCAACCGATGACATTGTAGTTGTCGAAGTAATCGTATTGTTCCCCGTAGGAGTAATGATGTCGCGCATATAATAACTTATCAATTATCCAACGGTGGGAGGGTAAAACAATTTTATAACTGTTACCATCTTTGCCATAATCTTCGTATTCTGCGCCATAATAGTCAGCATAGAAAATACAGGGATAACCTTCTCGTCGCAGCAGAATAATCGCATAAGCCAACGGTTTAAACCAAGGTTCAACGGGTGCTTCTAAGGCTTGTAAAGGTTGAGAATCATGATTTTCTACAAAGGTGACCGCATTAATGGGGCGTTCCTGTATAAAAGTGCGATCGAGAATAGTTCTCATGTCGAAGTTACCCCCCGACTTACTGGCATAATAAAACTTATAGTGTAGGGGAACATCAAACACAGACATTCGACCCCCCACCGTATCTACATACCAATGTAGAGTATCAATGTCATTATACCAATATTTCCCTACCATAAACAAGTCTTTACCGACGTGATTTTCTAGGGTTTCTATCCATTCTGGGAAGAACCAAGCCGAAATATGTTTAATGGCATCAAGGCGGAAACCATTAACCCCCGTAGTATCAAGATACCATTTAGCCCAGTTAGTGATTTCGTCCCTAACTTCTCGACTTTGGAAATCGAGATCACAACCCATTAAATAGTTAAAATTCCCCTTTTCCAACGACACATAATCATCAAAAACCTTACCTTCCAAAAGATAAATATTCGAGGAATCTTTAGTAAAATCATCATAATCAACCGCATCAAAATGCCACCAATGCCATTGAAAATCAGAATGTTTGCCTTGACGACCGGGAAAAGTAAAATGAGTATAGGCTTTAATCTCTCGCATTTCCCCAATCGGATGAATCCGATTATTCATAGCAAAAGGAGTAGCTTTAACCACCTCAGTTTCATCAGCCCCCATGCGATGATTAACCACCACATCAGCGTAAACCTGAATCCCGGCACTTTGGGCGGCATGAATAGCATCTAAATACTGTTGATGATTGCCATATTTGGTTCTGACAGTTCCCTGTTGATCAAACTCCCCCAGATCATACAAATCATAAACACCATAGCCCACATCAGATTTACCTTTCTTCCCTTTATAAGCTGGGGGAAGCCAGAGGGCGGTAATACCAGCATCGACTAATTCTTGGGCGTTTTCTTTAAGTTGATTCCATAAAATCAAATCGGGATCGATGTACCAATGGAAGTATTGCATGATTACGCCATTAATCATCTAAATTTCTCCTGTCTGAGTCCCAAAAAATATATTTCAATTATAGGATGGTTTTCCGAAACCGATAAGAATACCAGACAAAGCCCCAAGTTGCCGGCTGGTGTGAGGACAGGGGAGAGAACAACCTCCAACCCGATGACTTTCCCCCTAATCATGGCTGAGGTGGGGGGCAGCTAACATAATCTCAGGCTAAACTATACAGTAATGGTTAGATTCAAAGATACAGCAACAGCAAAGGTAAATGTGAATATGAAAAGTTCCTGGATCAACAGATTGGGACAACCAGTTAAATCATCAGCCATGTCCAAAAAGCATTTGTGGCGGATTTTGGGAGGTTGGGTGATTTCCCAAAGTATCCTTTTGGGGACTCCAGCTTTGGCTAATCGTGATTCTGGGTCGATGAGTTATACAGACTTGTTGCAGAAAATCGAAGCGGGACAGGTCATCAGAATTCAAGAAGACCCATCACGACAACTTGCTAAAGTCACATTCACAGACGAAGCCAACGGACAACAGATTAGGTATGTGGCACTATTTGACCATAACCCGGAACTGATGGCCGCGCTGCGGGCAAACCCGGTAGACTATGAGGTAAGACCTTCGGCAGACAATAGCGTGGCTATGGGTTTAGTGGTCAATGTTTTGGTGATTGTGGCGGTCTTAGCATTTCTGCTGATGATTCTGCGGCGGTCTTCCCAGTCTTCGGGAAATGCGATGAATTTTGGTAAATCTAAGGCTAGGTTCCAAATGGAAGCGAAAACCGGGATTCTGTTTGATGATGTGGCTGGTATTGAAGAAGCTAAGGAAGAATTGCAAGAGGTGGTCACATTCCTAAAATCCCCGGAAAAGTTTACCGCCATTGGTGCGAAAATTCCTAGGGGGGTGCTATTGGTGGGACCTCCGGGAACTGGGAAAACCCTGTTAGCTAAGGCTGTAGCGGGGGAAGCGGGGGTTCCGTTTTTCAGCATTTCTGGTTCGGAATTTGTGGAGATGTTTGTGGGGGTCGGTGCATCCCGGGTGCGGGATCTTTTTAAAAAGGCTAAGGATAATTCCCCCTGTCTGATTTTTATTGATGAAATTGATGCTGTCGGTCGCCAACGGGGGGCGGGAATTGGCGGCGGTAATGATGAACGGGAACAGACCCTTAACCAATTACTGACGGAAATGGATGGATTTGAGGGTAATCCGGGAATTATTGTGATTGCAGCCACTAATCGCCCTGATGTGTTGGATACAGCCCTATTGCGTCCGGGACGGTTTGACCGACAGGTGATTGTTGATTTACCTGGTTACAATGGCCGTTTAGGGATTTTACAGGTTCATGCGCGCAATAAAAAGCTGGCTGATGATGTTTCCCTAGAGGCGATCGCCCGCAGAACACCAGGATTAGCAGGGGCGGATCTGGCTAATTTACTTAATGAAGCGGCGATTTTAACGGCTAGACGACGCAAGGAAGCGATTACCCTCTTAGAAATTGATGATGCTATTGACCGCATTACTATTGGTTTGGCTTTAACTCCCCTTCTCGACAGCAAGAAAAAGCGACTGATTGCTTATCATGAGGTGGGACACGCTTTGCTGATGACTCTGTTGAAAAATTCTGATCCTCTTAATAAGGTGACAATTATTCCCCGGTCTGGAGGAATTGGCGGTTTTGCTCAACAGATGTTTAATGAGGATATGGTTGATAGTGGTCTGTATACCCGCGCTTGGTTGATTGATCAAATTACTATTGCTTTGGGGGGAAGGGCTGCTGAACAGGAAGTATTTGGTGAAGCAGAGGTGACTATTGGCGCTAGTAATGATATTCAGATGGTCAGTAATTTGGCGCGGGAAATGGTGACTCGTTACGGGATGTCTGATTTGGGATTGGTGGCTTTGGAAAGTCCCGGAGAACAGGTATTCTTGGGGCGAGGCTTTCCTAGTCAATCGGAATATTCTGAGGAAGTGGCGACTAAGATTGATCATCAAATTAGAGCGATCGCCTTTCGCTGTTATGATCAAGCCTGCCGCCTTATCCGTCAACACCGAGTTTTGCTAGACCAGTTGGTAGAAGTTCTCCTAGAAAAGGAAACCATTGAGGGGGACGAGTTCCGCCGCCTAGTCTCGGAATATACTCCTCTTCCTGAAAAGCAAATGGCGATTATTCTAAACAAATAAGCTACATACAGCTTGTTCACCAGTCGCTGAATACATTGCCCTCACCCTGAATCTGGATCCCAGAGATGGAGAGGGACTTTGAGAGGTGATCAGATGATTTCTGAACAGGCTGTATCAACTACCAAACAGTTGTTAGGGGGCGGTAGGGGGGGAGTCTATCCCCTTCCCCACCAGCCCTTAATCATTTTTTGTGCTGATTCTATGCTGGTTGTGGAACACCCCGCAGAATCCGCAAAAACTGTCCGGCTTGCTGGCGACCATTACTCATCAATTTCTGAATGAAAGCATCATCCCGGTTGAGTTTAGAAGAATAATCAAGTTCTTCGGCTAGGTCATGACTCATACTGATCCAGCGAATATCAATGGGTTTAATTTCATCAGCTAATGGTGTCCCCTCAAAAATTCCCGCCCGAATCCACTTGTTAACTAACTCAATGAAATTAACTTCTTGATACAGGGACAGATTCCCGGCTAATTCATTGCGTCGGTCTAGGATATCTTGGGCGGTTTTGGGTTCAGAACCACGGGTTTTAGGGTTAATTTGAATAATCCAAATCTCGTCAGGTCTTCTGACCATATTTTCTGTCAAAAATTCGGTAACTGGGGGATTTTTAGAAAATAGACCATCCCAGTAAGCATCTTGACCAATATGAACGGCTGGGAATACATTAGGAATAGCAGCAGAAGCCATCACGGCTTCTACGATAATTTCCCCTTTGCGAGAATCAAAGGCTTTAAAATCACCAGATAGAATATTGACTGCACCTAACAATAGGGTGGGACTCGATGAATTCACTAGGGTTTTAATTTCATCAAAATCAATGTGATTTTCTAGGAGTTCTCGCAGGTTAATATACTCTTTGCGGGGAGATATCATGGTGAGAAAATCCACAATCCATTGATTAGCATAAGGATTGGGGGGATAGCTGGGAATTATGCCAGAATCCTGCAAGTGGACTGTGTTAATGACAAAGTTATTTAAACTTTTTTCCCAGACACTTTGAGTAGAGTTATCTTCCCAAATTTTGACTAACCATTTATAGGGGGGTTCTTTTGAACCGGCTGCATATTTGAGTAAACCATACCAAACTGCGGTAGCGCAGATCGCGCCGCCAGAAGTGCCGCTTAATTCGGTAATATTGTATTCTTCGTGAACTCCCTCTAGTAGTAAGTCATGGAGAACACCAGCAGTAAAAGCTGTATGACTACCGCCACCTTGACAAGCGATCGCAATATTTTTTTTGCTCATAATACACATTACAATTAATTACAAAAAGCTGGTCGATTTTACACTACAATTTTTTCCTGTTTTTTGACCGAAAATTCGGCGGAATAACTGTAGTCAATATTTAGCCAAAACTCCCCACTTACAGAGCCTCTGGTTTCAATCTGAATAGGGCGAATAGTGGTGGTGGGGACAGGTTCAATATCTGGGTTATAGGGGTTGATATCGCCAAAATAAATCGGGGTATTTGGCTGTAAGAGAATGGGGGGAATTTCGTCAGGTAAATTGGGTACAGGAGTCCGTTCATCAATGGTGACGGCGGACAAGAACACGGTCACATCCCGAAAGGTGATGTTACTGTACTTATTGGTAACAGCGATCGCCACAGTTTCCACCTGATTTGCACCTAGGCTAGGTTGAGAACAAATCAACTCAAAAGAGGGAGCATACTTATCTATTTCTAGGTAAGATTCTGGCGTAAAACTCGCCGCTACGACCGATAATAAAGCCGACGACCAACCCTGATTATCTAGGGGATGACTAAATGATAATCCCCCCGTTTGTGTGCTGATGGCTACATCATCTCCCGAAGATTGTCGATAACTATGAACTGTCACCACGGCAGACTTAGCGGCGGCGATCGCTTTTTCCCACTGGTCTAAATTTAGTGATTCATTATCCGATGAAATCCCCAATTCTCCCAGATAAAAAATCGCCCTATTTGCGCCTAAACGCCAGTCAAAGTGATTACATACATCGGCGATCGCTCCCGCGCCATCCCGCCGCGCCGGGTCATTCCTTCCATTACTACGGGTAACCTTTAACCCAGTCAATTCGGACTCATTTACCCCACCATTAATTAAATAATTACGCAGGGTACGACTAAAGGGGGTTCCGTGCCAAATTCCCTCTATTCCCAACCAGGTAATCTGCAAATCACAGGGATAGCTTTCCCTGACATTTTCGATCACGTCTTCCGCCACCTTACTGATAGTATCAGCATCATCACGCAGTGGGGAACTGGTATCGATAATTACCACCAGGTCAACTTTATTGATTGTATTTGTCTGACTCATATCGTCATCCTCTTGGAGGTATTTTTTCAGGTATTTTAGGGTAAATCATCTCCCTTATTTACCGTAAACTTTAAGCGATCGCGACCTCGACCACTCACCGAAACCCGACCAGAGTATTGTATTTTCACCGTTTCTATTTTAGCCGGTTCATCTTCAGCATCTAGGATAATTTCTCCCGTCAGCTTAGATGGTTCACTATCCTTAGCGGGTAGGTTTCCCAGAGAGAGAAATTCTCCCTCTTCCAAAACTTGCACACTTTCACCTGGCGAACTAATTACCTCCGCTGCAACTACCCGAAAATCCAGAACATCTGCATTCAGATAACTATTGGTTACTTCCAGGCACAATTTTGACCTATCCTCGGAAGTAGTGACGGCAAAATTTAAACCATCTAAACTGTCGGGAAGTTCCGCCAGCAATGGCTGACTGGTTACCGTCTTCTGGGAAGTTTCACCCCCCAAAGATACAGGAGTTTCTGACACAGTTGCCGATGAGACACCCGCCGCCAATTTGAACTCATAAATACGATGCTTACCCTTACCTTTAGCAGTAGTTAAAGTTATCGTATGTTCACCTTCACTCAGGCTGCCAAGTTGTAGTTCAGTTTGACGTTTCTGATTTTCTCCTGCACCCCAAATGCGGATTAATAGGATACCATCTAGGAATAACCAATCCTCTCCCAAACCATCGCGGTGGTAAGATAAAGTTAATTCCCCTTCCTGATAATCCCTATACAGGCGGAAGTGAATATTCAGGCAATCTGTTGATGCCACTCCCGGCGGTTTTTCCGCATCAGGAGCAGTTATAATTGTCGGTAAGCTAGGGTATTTAATCGGGTCAGCATCACTACCGATATAATAGTTATATTCGGGAGTCCAGACACCTTGGGGAGAAACCTTTAGCCGTTTGGAAGATGTGCCAATTTGCCATAAAATCGCTGGGTCAGATTCGGGAATATCTGAATTGATATTAACCCGACTTTCTGGGTAAAGTATATCCTCTAAATCTCTGGCATTTAACAAGGGTTCTACGAAAGAATCAGCCTGTGCAAATCCCACCGATATCAGGTGGTTAATTAAACTAGGATGCCGGTCAAATTTAGAGGCATAGTCTAATCCTTCTAAATGCGATCGCTTAATTTCTAACTGGCGAACTTGCACCGGACTAATTCCCGCTAGATCTCCATTTAAAAACCCCTTTTGTAACCAGCGATTAGTTTTTTCGATCAACTCTAAACTTTGATACAGAGAAAGATTCCCTGATAGTTGATTTCGCCGATCTAAAATCTCTGGCGTAGTCCTAGGTATACTGTCACAGGCGCGAGGGTTGACCTGTATAACCCATAATTCATCCGGCCATTGTTCCGGGGGAATAATTTGTTCATCTACTAGGGATAAAATTGGCGGATTTTCTGCAAATAAACTATCCCAATAAGCAGCATCCCCAATTTCCACAGCTTTGAATAGGGTGGGAATAGCCGCCGAGGCGAGAATGGCATCAATTTCAATTTCGTTTTGGCGAGAGTCAAAGATTTTTGATTCCCCAGATATCACATTAACCGCACCTAGAAATAATCGGGGACTGCTACTATTAATCAGCCTAGGAAGTTGCGAAAAATTGATGTGCTTTTCCAGCAGTTTCTTCAGGTCTAAATATTCTCGTCTCGGCGTGACAGATTGCCAAAATTCCTGAACTCCTCCCCAGGTATAGGGATTAGAAATGTAGCTAGGAATAATCCCCTTATCGTAAAATCTACAGGATTGAACCGTTAAATAATTTAGGTATTGTTCCCAAAGATGGTTGGCTGAGTTATCTTCCCAAAAATCAATTAATTGGTGATAGGGTTCTCTCGCCGTTTCCTGTTGATTTTTGACTAAACCATACCAAGCTAGTAGACTACATAAACCGCCGCCAGAGGTGCCGCTTAAACTCACAATTTCATAGCGATCGCATACATCACTTTGCAGAAATCTCTTTAAAACTCCCGCCGTAAATGCCGCGTGGCTTCCCCCTCCTTGACAGGCGATCGCAATTTTACCTTTTTTCCGCTTCTTCATTTTTTCGCTTCCTAGTAATGGGTGAATAATTCTTTAGTCAACCTCCAGTTTGAATTGGTTTCGGTCACATCAACTCTCTTTTCTCATCATGATGATCACTTCACCACAATACAGCCCAAAGCTAACGTTTGCGGTTGTTTGAACGCCAACGCCCGTATTTTTTGAATCCTTTGTATCGCGCTATGTAGTTGATGCTAAACGGGTAAACCTCCCAATTTTATAGGTGAATTTTTTTGGGGCTGTACCTTATTATTTTATAGAATTTCTCCAAAGGACTCAACCCCCTGACAAAACCTTTATAAAATTTTAACATTTCCCCCAAACGAATGACCCATAAAATTAATCGGTTTTGTTGTGGATAAAAAGCCCAGTTCGATTTACAATTACCAAAGAAGAAGCTAAAATCTGGGTAGCCTTTTTTGTTCTCAGTTTCATGTTTGAGGGAACGCCAGAACAGGAGAAGCCAAAATTACAGCTTCACACGAAGAGCATGATTTAATCTCAAATTAGGTTAACATTTTACGGCAATACGGTATAATAAGCGAGAAGGGTTGAGGATAAACCTATTGCCAGATATGTCAAACCCAAGGAAGCGGCCCAAATCCTTGGAGTCCATGAAAGAACACTCCGCAGATGGGACGAAAATGGCTCAATCGAGACCATCAGAACCCCCGCTGGGCAACGACGATACAACGTTGAGTGATATACTGCTGCCATATCAGGCAGTGACAAACGCAAAGTCGTTATCTATGCCAGAGTTAGTAGCCGC
>NZ_JARPLU010000085.1:0-21583 GCF_032349615.1 Limnospira sp. PMC 1279.21
GATGCCATGGATTCTGTTCTCAAGGCTGCGTCCTAACCGTATTGACTAGTGCTATCAAACGGCGCTTGATAACGCTAAAGCTGTATCCTTAACAATGGAGCAATCTGCGCGTGCGTCACATCATGAAGTTTTTCGTGTCTATGCCAATTATCGGGATGTGGAAGCACCACTAGAGCCGTATGAAGGGAAACTCTCACGTACGGTTTTGAAGGGGAGGGGGAGGTAGCAATATCTCTCTCGACCCCCAATCGATCGCCGCAGTGCTAATAAATAGGGAAACCCAAACCCAGAGTAAAAGTTGTGGAAGTTGGCGACTGATGCGGTTACGGGAGACAATGGCAACTAGGGTAATCATTGCCAGAATTAGGGCTCTGACTAGGAGAGGTTGGCCTGTCGTGGTGGGGTCAAAGACAATAGCCAGGACGTAACCCAAGACGACTAATTGGCGCTCAGGCGCGCCCGGCGGAAGTGATTAGCTTGAATTCTAAGCCTAATCCCCCAGATACTGATAGACCAATGGCGATCGCCATCAGTCCGAATATTAGCACTAAGTCTGTAAAATCTAAGGAAATCAACTAATTATCAGCAAACCCTGTGAACAACTCATTCTAGTATAGTGTGGTGTGAGAAGCGCGTGAACCTAATTCCTGCCCTTGATTTAACCCAACAGTATCAAATGATCAGCGATCGCCTTAGTCAGGAGGTACTCGACTTGCTGGCTAGTGGTCGCTACATTGGTGGCTATGCTGTGGACAGTTTTGAGAAAAAGTTTGCCGAGTATATTGGGGCTTCTGAGTTGGTCAGTTGCAACTCTGGTACTGATGCCCTATTTTTGGCTTTGCGGGCTTTAGAAATAGGCCCCGGCGATGAGGTGATTACCACTTGTTTTTCCTTTATTGCTACCTCTGAGGTGATTAGTGCCGTGGGAGCCACCCCGGTATTTGTGGATATTGACCCGGATACGTTCAACTTAGATATTAGTCAAATTGAGGCGGCGATTACTGCCCAAACCCGTGCTATCCTTCCCGTGCATTTGTTTGGTCGCCCTGTGGACATGACCGCATTAATGGCGGTAGCGCGGTCTCATAATTTGGCGGTGATTGAAGATTGCGCCCAAGCCACCGGAGCTAGTTGGGGTGATGCTAAGGTGGGTAGTATGGGAGATCTAGGCTGTTTTAGCTTTTTTCCGACTAAGAATTTAGGCGCTTGTGGAGATGGAGGGGCGATCGCAACTAATAATCCTGATCTGGCGCGTGTGTTGCGGGTGCTGAAAAATCACGGTCAGCCTGAGCGATATAATTCCGAACTGTTGGGGATTAATAGTCGTCTTGATGCCCTACAAGGGGTGATTTTAAGCATTAAATTAGAGTATCTCCCTCGCTGGAATCAACAGAGAAAGGCGATCGCCTCTCGATATAGTCAGGAACTGGAGGGGATACCCGGTTTAATTGTCCCAGCAGAAAGTCTAGGCGGCGAGACCGTTTGGAATCAGTACACTATCAGATATGTGGGTAATAATAGCGACTCGTCAGGACGCGATCGCCTGCGAGAACAACTCCAGAGCCTCGGAGTTAGCACTAATGTATACTACCCCATACCCCTCCATCTACAGGGGGTTCATCGCGATTTAGGCTATGGCTGCGGTGATTTTCCCATGGCAGAACAGGTCAGCCACCAAGTTTTGTCTTTGCCGATGTTCCCGGAACTTTCCAGCGAACAACAAGATAGGGTGATCTATGCTGTCAAAGATTGCCTAAAATTGGGGGCTATAGGTTGAGCGGGTGAGTGTTATATGTCGTTTTGTAGATTATAGTTAAGATAACGATAAGAAATCATCAATTCACCCTGGGGATGTATTTACCCCGACCTGGGTTGCAGGTAACTAAGCAACCAGTTGACCAAACTTAGGAATATGAAGAGGAAATAAAAGGAGTGAACCCCTACCAAAATAGCGATCGCCGAGTTTACGATCCTCAAGCCATTGCTCAATATTATCGCCGTCGGCTTTGGAAGGCCATCTGGCGCGTGATCACGGTTGTATGGTTTTTTTCAGGGTTCATTATTGGTCTACTTTGGGATCAATGGCGACATCGAAATGTTACGGAAACCCCGAAACGAGCCGCCCAGCTGCGTAATATTCTCACCCGCCTCGGTCCCACCTATATTAAAGTAGGTCAAGCATTATCAACCCGTCCTGACCTCATTCGCAAGGACTTTTTAGAAGAATTAACCAAACTCCAAGATCAGCTACCCCCTTTTGATACTAAGATCGCTATGGCGATCATCGAGAGAGAACTCGATCGCGATTTAGATACTGTTTTCCGACAAATTTCCCCTGAACCCGTAGCCGCAGCCAGTTTGGGTCAGGTCTATAAAGCACAACTGCTGACAGGGGAAGAGGTCGCCGTTAAAGTCCAAAGACCATTTCTCTTACCAACTCTGACCCTGGATCTGTATTTAATGCGTTGGGCTGCGGGTTGGTTGTCTCCCATTTTACCCCTGAATTTGGGTCATGATTTAACCCTAATTGTCGATGAATTTGGGTTCAAATTATTTGAGGAAATCGACTATATTAATGAGGGTCGAAATGCCGAAAGGTTTGCCACATATTTTGATGATGATCCGACCGTAAAAGTGCCATCAATTTACTGGAAATATACCAGCCATCAGGTGTTAGTCTTAGAGTGGATTAACGGCTTGAAGTTGACCGATATTGAAAGTGTTCAAGCGGCGGGTTTGGATATGAGTAAAATGATTTTTGTCGGTGTGACAAGTGGCTTGCGACAACTGCTAGAGTTCGGTTTTTTCCATGCTGACCCCCACCCCGGAAATCTGTTTGCTATGCCTGATGGTCGCATGGCATTTATTGATTTTGGCATGATGGATCAGTTAAGCCAGCAAACTAAGGAAACTCTGGTTGATTCCGTAGTTCATTTAATTAATAAAGACTATAAGGAGTTGGCGGAAGATTTTGTCAGGTTGGGATTTTTAGCACCTAATACTAATATGGCTCCCATTATTCCGGCTTTAGAGGCGGTTATGGGGGATATTATTGGGGAGAGTGTTAAGGATTTTAACTTTAAAACTATTACCGATAGTTTCTCGGAATTGATGTATGATTACCCCTTCCGGGTTCCGGCAAAATTTGCCCTGATTATTCGGTCTCTAGTAACTCAGGAAGGAATTGCCCTCAGTCTCGACCCGGATTTTAAAATCGTTGAGGTGGCTTATCCCTATGTGGCGCGTCGCCTGTTGAAGGGAGAAACTCCGGCTTTGCGACGACGGTTGATTGAGGTGTTATTTAAAGATGGTCGCTTCCAGTGGCATCGTCTGGAAAATATGATTACGATCGCTCAAACTGATGGCAATTTTGATATTCTCCCCACTGCACAGCTAGGTTTACAATATCTGTTTTCCGAAGAGGGTAGTTTCCTTCGTCGTCAAATTGTCATGGCGTTGACCGAAGACGATCGCCTACATACCGCTGAAGTCCAACGACTCTGGGGTTTAATTCAGGATGACCTCAAACCGAGTCGCTTATTTGATGTAGCATTGGGGGCAATAACTGAGTTTTCGACCTCCCAAGTGGCTGCTATGAGAATTCAATAAATATCGCTATTCATCAGATCATCACAATTCCCTTGTTAGGGATGCTTGAAAAAAAGGCCCAAGTCTAAGTATTTGGGTCTTTTATTGGTTATGATCTGTACAGTGTGATTATATATCAAATTGCCCTTGCTCAATTATTATGCCTTGGCATGAATGTCCCTGAAGCCTTAAAACTGATAGAAGAAAAATTCCTGCGGCGATCGCTTTCCCCTATTGAGCGTTTAATTTTATCTGAATCATGGATGGGTAAGACCTACAGTGAAATTTCCCAGAAATCTGCATACGCTAATGATTATGTTAAAGAAGTGGGTGGACGATTATGGCAGGAACTCTCCGAGGCCCTGGGGACCAAAGTTAGCAAAAAAAATATAAAACTTGTCCTCAAATCTCGGCACCAGATCCCATTAACTTCCCCCCCTGTTCAGAAATCAGGAACTTTGGCAGGTAATTCATTGAATCCTAATGATGGCAATAATATAGAAATACCTGGGAGTCCAATTTCCATAAACTCTCCCTTTTATATAGAACGTCCACCCATTGAAGAAATGGGCTATAATGAACTGCAACAACCGGGGTGTGTCGTGAGGATTAAAGCACCTCGGAAGATGGGTAAAAGTTCCCTACTTAATAGGATGTTAACCCAAGCAGTTTCTTGGGGATATGGAACTGTTTATCTGAATTTTCTGGAAGTAGACGCTGAGACTTTTAATTCCCTAGAACAATTGGTCAGATGGTTTTGTGCTAATGCGACTAAGCAGTTAAAGCTACCAGCGAAACTCGATGAATATTGGGATATAGATTTAGGGACTAAAGTTTCCTGTCGGCTGTATTTTGAGGAATATCTATTCATCACTAAAGACACCCCCATTGTGATTGCTATGAATGAGGTTAACCGCCTCTTTGAGTATCCGGTTATTGCTAGTGATTTTTTGCCCATGTTGCGATCGTGGCACGAACTCTCTAAACATAATAAACTCTGGGAAAATTTGCGCTTGATTGTAGTTCACAGCACCGAAGTTTATGTACCTTTACAGTTACATCAATCCCCTTTTAATGTCGGTTTGGTGTTAAAAATACCCCAATTTACACCGGAACAAGTGCAAGATCTGGCTTTGAGATATGAATTAAGTTGGGCGGCGGGAGAGAGTGGACTTAAACGCCTAGAAGGTTTAATCTCAATGGTCGGTGGACATCCTTATCTAGTACAACTGGCTTTTTATACTATTAGTAAATCAGGGATTTCTCTGGAAAATTTAATCAAAAATGCCCGCAAGCCTGATGGAATTTATAGCGCCTATTTGCGGGATTTATTAGTAACAATTCAACAAGATTCCGACCTGCATATTGCTTTAAATAAAGTCCTCAAGTCTGATAATGGTGTGCCTTTGGAGGCGATTACTGCTTATAAATTAGAAAGTCTAGGATTAGTTAACTTTGAGGATAACCTAGCACAAATTGGCTGTGATTTATATCGGCTATATTTTTTGGAACAGTTATAAACCCCCCCCCAGCAAAAACTGAGGGGTGATGATATGGTGAAATTATTATCCTAGAATCAACCTAGAATAAACTATGTTCTGGGACGTAGGAAGTAATCGCTTTCATGTATTGGGCGCGTTCATAGGCTGACTCATCATCACAATGGCGCTGAGACATAGAACCCTGCATCTGTTGAACAGAGTCATACTCGTGTTCTTCCATCCAGTGTTTCATCTCATTTTCCATCACTTGGATGTAACCAATACCATGGCGCAATAAAGCGGAACAAACATGAGTTACCTTAGCCCCCGCCATCAACATTTTAATAGCATCGTGACCGCGCGCGACACCGCTAGTGCAGGCTAAATCGGCATTAATCCGACCATACAAAATAGCAATCCAGCGCATAGGTAGGCGCATATCGTGGGGAGAACTCAAAACGGAACTAACCTCAATTTCTAGTTCTTCTGGGTTAATATCTGGCTGTATGAAGCGGTTAAATAAAGCGAGTCCATCGACTCCAGCTTCATCTAAACGTTTCGCCATATTGGCCATATTACTAAAGAAGGGGCTAAGTTTCATAGCCACAGGAATAGTAACCTCGGCTTTAACTTCCCGGAGAGTAGTGATATAGTTTTCCTCGACCTCAGCCCCACTCATATCAAAATCGGTGGGAACATAATAAATATTCAATTCGATCGCATCTGCACCAGCTTCCTGCATGAGTTTGGAATATTCCACCCAACCACCGGAGGAGAAACCATTTAAACTGGCAATAATGGGAATATCAACCAACTCCTTAGCTTGGCGAATATGCTCAAGATAAAGTTCCGGTCCGACGTGATATTCTTCTGGTTCAGGAAAATAGGTTAAAGCCTCAGCAAAGCTATTGGTTCCATATTCCAAATGGTGATTAAGTTCAAATTTTTCTCGCAGTAACTGTTCTTCAAATAGGGAGTGTAAAACGACTGCTGATGCGCCCGCATCTTCCATACGCCGAATATTATCGACATCTTCCGATAAAGGGGCGGCGGCGGAAGGGACAATAGGAGTCCTCAAATTCAATCCCAAATAGGTCGTACTCAAATCCATAATATAGATTCCTTATGAAAAGTGGAAACGGAAGCAGTGAAAAGTTCTAGGGGTCCGGTTTGTAGGGGCGAAAAATAGGCACGCCCCTATAATTGAGAACCGGACTAGGAGTTTCTGTCTACAATGGGTTTAGGAAGTTCACTATTTGTCACCAGAGGTGTCTGTATTGGGCTGATTGCCTTCTTGATCCAAGGGACGCGCCGCCAGATACTCATACATTTGCCAACGGGTGTCAACGTCTTTCTGTGCTTCTTTCAGCAAGCGTTTAGCATCAACGGGCTTAGTTTTGGTGAGCATTTTAAAGCGGTTTTCGGCATACATGGATTGTTCGATGGATTTTTTAGGCGATCGCGAATCCAAAAGTAGGGGATTTTTGCCTTCAGCTTTGAGGTCAGGATGATAACGATAAAGCAACCAACGACCACTTTCGACAATTGCTTTTTGGTGACTCATAGCCGTAGTCATATTAATACCGTGGGCGATACAGTGACTGTAGGCAATAATCAAGGAAGGGCCGTTATATGCTTCAGCTTCCAGGAAGACTTTAAGGGTGTGTTCATCGCGCGCCCCCATAGCCACAGAAGCCACATAAACGTTACCGTAGGTCATAGCAATCAAACCCAAGTCTTTCTTAGGTGACGGCTTACCACCAGCGGCAAATTTAGCGACCGCACCGCGAGGAGTAGCTTTAGAAGACTGACCACCAGTATTAGAGTAGACCTCAGTATCCATAACCAGGATATTGACGTTGCGACCACTAGCAATGACATGATCTAAACCGCCATAGCCGATATCATAAGCCCAACCATCGCCGCCGAGTATCCAGACAGATTTTTTGACGAGGTAATCAGCCAAACTGAGTAACTGTTTGGCGTTGGTATCATCAGACCCTTGCAATTTTTGCTTAACCTGGGCGACGAGTTCCCGTTGTTCCCAAATATCAGCCTCGGATTTTTGGGGGTTATTGATAATTTTGGCTACCAGTTCATCGCCAACAAGACCGCCTAACTTCTGCAACAATTCACAGGCGAAAGCGGTATGTTTATCAATGGACAGACGGAAGCCTAGACCAAATTCGGCGTTATCTTCAAATAGGCTATTAGACCAACTAGGGCCGCGACCTTCGGCATTTTGCGCCCAGGGTGTGGTGGGTAAGTTACCGCCATAGATAGAAGAACAGCCAGTGGCGTTAGCGACAACCATACGATCGCCAAATAGTTGGGTTGCTAACTTGATATAGGGAGTTTCGCCACAACCCGCACAAGCACCAGAGAACTCAAACAGGGGTTCTTGCCATTGTTGTTGTTTAATCATATCCGATCGCAAATTACGGCGATCGGGGTTAGGCAAGTTGAGGAAAAATTCCCAGTTTTCCCGTTCCGTGGCTCGTATGGGTGGCTGATACTCCATGTTAATCGCCTTTTTGGAAGGCATGGATTTATTTTTCGCCGGACAGACATCAACACAGACACCGCAACCAGTACAGTCTTCTGGAGATACTTGGATGGTGAATTTTTGCCCTTCAAAGGCTTTATCGCGGACAGCAGTAGTTTTAAAGGTTTCCGGCGCACCATTGAGGGCGCTTTCATCGTAGGCTTTACCACGAATTACCGCATGGGGACAGACCATGATACATTTACCACACTGCACACAGACATCAGCATCCCAAACGGGGATTTCTTGGGCGACGTTGCGTTTCTCCCATTTTGATGTACCTGTGGGATAGGTTCCGTCACAGGGTAGTTGGCTGACGGAGAGTTGGTCGCCTTTACGCGCTAACATCATCCCTTCCACTTCCCGGACAAAATCAGGGGCGTTAGCGGGGACTGGTGGCGCTATGCGTACCTGGCTATTGGCTTCGCCGATATTGACCTCAAAGAGGTTGTCGAGGGTATTGTCTACGGCTTGGAGGTTCATGCGGACAATGGCTGAACCTTTTTTACCGTATGTTTTTTCGATCGCTTTTTTAATTTTGGCGATCGCCTCATCCTTGGGTAGAACTCCCGCCAAAGCGAAGAAACAGACCTGCATCACCGTATTGATACGGCTACCCATTCCACTGTCACGGGCTACTTTATTAGCATCGATGACATATAGTTTGAGGTTTTTGCGGACAATTTGCTCTTGAATTTCAATGGGTAGGTAATTCCATACTTCATCAGGTCCGTAGGGGCTATTCAGCAGGAAGGTCGCCCCATTGGTGGCTGCATCAACTACATTGAGTTTTTCTAGGAAATTCCACTGGTGACAGCCGATAAAGTTGGATTTTTCGATTAAATAGGGGGAGCGGATTAAGTTAGGACCGAAACGCAGGTGAGATACGGTGACAGCGCCGGATTTTTTCGAGTCGTAGACGAAGTAACCCTGGGCGTAGTTATTGGTTTCGTCCCCGATAATTTTAATCGAGTTTTTGTTAGCCCCTACAGTACCATCAGACCCTAGACCATAGAACATGGCGCGGATGACGTTATCCGGTTCGGTGGAAAATTCCGGGTCAAAGGGTAGGGAGGTGTGGCTGAGGTCGTCGTTAATACCGATGGTAAAGTGATTTTTGGGTTTGTCGAGTTGGAGGTTATCAAAAACGGCTTTTACCATAGCCGGGTTAAATTCTTTGGAGGATAACCCATAACGACCACCTACGATTTTGAGGGCGGGTCCTTCCCAGCTTTCACTAATGGCGGTGACGACATCTAAATATAGGGGTTCGCCACTTGAGCCGGGTTCTTTGGTGCGGTCTAAAACTGCGATCGCTTTTGCCGTTTTTGGTACAGCGCCAATAAAGGCGTTAGCATCCCAGGGTCGATACAGACGGACTTTTAGCACTCCGACTTTTTCTCCCTGTGCGGTCAGATAATCTACGGTTTCGTGGACGGTTTCACAGCCGGAACCCATTAATATAATGATGCGATCGGCATCTGGTGCGCCATGATATTCAAATAGTTTATAGTGCCGTCCCGTCAGTTCCCCGAATTTGTCCATGGCTTTTTGCACAATTTCTGGACAGACGTTATAGAAGGGGTTAACGCTTTCCCTCGCTTGGAAGTAAACATCGGGGTTTTGGGCGGTTCCTCGTAAAGCAGGGCGATCGGGTGTTAGTCCCCGGGCGCGGTGTGCATAAACGTCCTCATCATCTATCATCGCCCGCAGATCACTCTCTTCCAAGAGTTCGATTTTCTGCACTTCGTGGGACGTGCGGAACCCATCAAAAAAGTGGATAAATGGAACCCTTGATTTTAGGGTACTTGCTTGGGCGACTAGGGCTAAATCATGGGCTTCCTGGACTGAGGCTGAACATAATAATCCGCAACCAGTAGCCCGCACTGCCATTACGTCACTGTGATCGCCAAAAATAGACAAGGCTTGGGCGGCGATGGACCTGGCGGCGACATGGAGGACCGCACAGGTTAGTTCCCCGGCGATTTTGTACAGGTTCGGAATCATTAATAATAATCCCTGGGATGCTGTAAATGTCGTGGTTAATGACCCTCCCTGTAGGGAACCATGAACAGCCCCCGCCGCGCCTCCTTCGCTTTGCATTTCTACTACTGCGGGAACCGTTCCCCAAATGTTGGGTTGTCCTTCCGATGTCCAAGCATCCGCCCATTCTCCCATGGGTGATGATGGAGTGATGGGATAAATGGCAATAACTTCATTGAGACGAAAAGCCACGCGGGCTACCGCTTCGTTCCCGTCTAGGGTGGCATACTGTCTGGTATTCATACTTGAAAATCCTCTCATTTACTTGGGATTTAACCCAGGTTCAAAAAACTGCGGAATTAACCGCCTTAATGGCTGTGACCGGACAACCATTGACGAGCTAATTTTAGGCGATCGCACTATTTGCCAAGGCCATGTCCTTGACAGTTCTCTTTACCAAGCGATCGCGCTAAATTTTGTCATTCAACAACAAAAAAAATTGGGTCGATAATTTACCTAGATTTTGACAACAATACCTCTGCGCCGGTTGTCTGATTCAAAGGTTCCTTTCCCCTGAGTCAGATCACAATCTTTAAATCTTTGTTAAGGGTTTTTGGGAACTTGACTGCCTCCTACCTTACCCTATTTATTATCTTATAGGAGGCTGGAAATAGAAATCAGGTCTTAACAAATTTTAACCTAATTTTACCATCTGTTGTAAATCTGCTAAGGTTTGTAAAGCATCCTCTGGTTCTACCCGACTGAGAGCAAAACCCACATGAACCAAAACATAATCACCCACTTGCGCTTCAGGAACATAAGCCAGACTCACCTCTTTAATTACCCCGCCAAAGCTGACGCGCCCTTTTTTTAGTAAAGGGTCATCTCCCGATATACTCACGAGTTTTCCCGGAACTGCTAGACACATATATTTCATCCCTAGAATGACAATAATTCTCATTTAGGTTGACAATAGCAACCTGTAGGCTATCTCTAGGCTCTGTGGTAGTTTGATGACAGGCTAACTAAGTATAACCACTGTTAGCAGACCCACAAGCAGAGGCAGAAATTCTTTTAATTATCTTAATACTTTTTTCCGGGGTTTGCCGTTATACTTAACATTTAGAACAGAATGTTGTAATGTTCAACTAACGAAATATTTGGAGATAAACAACCCTACAGTTGTTTTGGGGATTTGTCCCAAAAATGTCCCCAAAATAGGATGAATTGTCAGCAAAATAGAACATCAACCCTGTGGGGATCAATATTGATCATATTTAATAGGGTTGAAACTGTGTAGAAATTACGGTAAAACTACTATGCCATCTCCCACAGAAACCGCCCCCAAATCTGCCAAAAGCAAAGCAGCGTCAAACCATCCCAGTGGCGATAAACGTTTCAAGGTACTGGATATAACCATGAAACGCAGCCAATATAGTCAGGATGCCTTAATCGAAGTGCTGCACAAAGCCCAGGAAGCATTTGGCTACTTAGAAGAAGACGTATTAATATACGTTGCGCGACAACTGAAACTTCCCCTGAGCCAAGTTTACGGAGTCGCCACCTTCTATCATCTATTTTCCCTAAAACCCAGTGGCGCTCATACCTGCGTCGTCTGTTTAGGAACCGCCTGCTATGTTAAAGGCAGTGGAGAAGTCCTAGCAGCCTTAGAAGAGAAAACCGGAATCAAATCCGGGGAAACCACCCCCGACGGCCAGATATCTATTGTCACCGCCCGCTGTATCGGAGCCTGTGGTATTGCTCCGGCCGCAGTCTTTGATGGGAAAGTCGCGGGTCAGCAAACCCCAGAAATGGCCGTAGCACGACTGGAACAGTGGCAGGGTTCAGCCGAGTAAATGCCACTTCATAACCCCAACTCCATTGAGAGAGGAGATATAAAATATTATGGAATTGACCGAATTAGTCGAACTAGCCGAAAAGGAACGCAACAATCAAAAAAGTATCCGTATCCACTGCTGCACATCTACAGGCTGTCAAGCCTCTGAGTCCCTAGAAGTCAAAAAAGCCATGGAAGATGCCCTGAAGGGGTCAGGACTTGAGGCTGACGTGCAAATAGTCGGTGTGGGGTGTATGGGGTTTTGCGGACGCGGCCCAATGGTGGAAGTCGAACCTAACGGCATTCATTATGAAAAAGTCACCCCCGAAGATGCGCCATCTATTATCGAAGCGCTGCAAGGCGGGGAAGCCAAACCGGTTCAAGGAGATCCTGATCATCCCTTCTTTAGTCGCCAATTAAAAATCGTTCGGGAATTTAGCGGCAAAATTGACCCGGAAAAAATCGGGGAATATATTGCGGTGGGAGGCTACAGAGCCTTACATCATGCAATTTATGACCTGACTCCAGAAGAAGTAGTGACAGAAATTACTAAATCTGGATTACGGGGACGGGGAGGCGCTGGCTATCCCACGGGTCTAAAGTGGGCGACTGTGGCTAAAATGCCCCCAGGACAAAAATATGTGATCTGTAACGCTGACGAGGGCGACCCTGGGGCGTTTATGGATCGTAGTGTTTTAGAAAGTGACCCTCACCGTATCCTAGAAGGAATGGCGATCGCTGGATATGCAGTCGGTGCGACCCAAGGCTATATATACGTTCGCGCGGAATATCCCCTGGCGATCACTAGGCTACAGAAAGCCATTCAACAGGCTAAACGTCAGAGTATGTTAGGTAGCCGCATCTTTGGTTCCTCCATAGACTTCAACATTGATATTCGGGTTGGTGCGGGTGCTTTTGTTTGTGGCGAAGAAACCGCCCTGATAGCTTCTATTGGTGGCGGTCGCGGCAACCCCCGTCCTCGTCCACCCTATCCCGCCGTTTCCGGGTTGTGGGACTGCCCAACCCTAATTAATAATGTGGAAACTCTGGGCAATATAGCCCCGATTATCCGCAACGGGGCGGACTGGTACAATCAAATTGGTACCGAGAAAAGCAAGGGTACTAAAATCTTCTCCCTGACGGGTAAAATCCGCAATAACGGCCTGATTGAAGTGCCGATGGGTATTACCCTACGCGAAATTGTCGAAGAGATGGGCGGCGGTATTCCTGGCGGTCTGCAAGTTAAAGCCGTGCAAACAGGGGGTCCCTCTGGCGGTTGTATCCCGGCTGATTTTCTTGATACCCCGGTAGATTATGAATCTCTCACCAGATTGGGATCTATGATGGGATCTGGGGGCATGGTGGTGATGGATGAAAACACTAGCATGGTGCAGGTGGCTCAATTCTATATGGAATTTTGCCGGGGTGAAACCTGTGGTAAGTGTATCCCCTGCCGTGTGGGTACTGTGCAAATGTACCAGTTGCTTACTAAGTTACTCAATAAACAGGCTACCTCCGCTGATTTGGAAAAACTGAAACAGTTATGCGACATGGTGAAGGCTACCAGTTTATGTGGCTTGGGAATGACAGCCCCTAACCCGGTTACCAGTACCTTGCAGTATTTCGAGAGCGAGTATTTGGAGTTGCTTCAAACTGCTAACGGTAAGGTGGCGGTTCACTAATATTTCACATCGGGAAGCTAAACGGGAAACTAGGAAGCTAAATGAGGAGAAGGGATTGATGTTTTGTGAACAATGTGAACAAACTGCCAGCGGTCAAGGTTGCCACCAGTGGGGCGCTTGTGGTAAAGGACCGGATGTAAATGCGGTTCAAGACCTATTAATGTACTGTCTGCGGGGTATTGCGCCTGTGGCTTTGAAGGCTAAGGAATTGGGCATTGATACCCATGCTGTAGATGTGTTTTCCTGTGAGTCGATGTTCGCCACTATGACGAATGTTAACTTTAACCGTAAACGCTTTTACCATTATATTCGTGAGGCGATCGCTCAACGGGAAAAACTCAAAACCCAAGTTGAACAGATTAGCGATCGGCCCATCAGTTGGTCTGTAGCTGCTACCTATCAACCAGACTGGACTGATAGTTTAGTAGCCCAGGGGGAGGAAGTTTCCCGTAACTTTATTGCTGACTCTAGTCAAGACATCGATATCTTCTCCCTCAAACTTACCGTCCTCTACGGTCTGAAGGGCTTGGCTTCCTACAGTTTCCACGCCCAGGAACTTGGTCAGGAAGACGATCGCCTTTATAGTTTCACACACCAAGCCCTCGCCGCTTTGGAAGAACCTAACCTCAGTTTAGAAGATTGGGTTAATCTAGCCATGAAAGTCGGGGAAATGAACCTGTTGGCTATGGAACTTCTCGACGCGGGACACACTAACCATTATGGTCATCCTATCCCCACCGTTGTTCCTCTGAATGCGAAAGCCGGAAAAGCCATTTTGGTATCTGGTCACGACATTAAACAACTCGAAGCCATCCTCCAACAAACAGCCAATACTGGTATTAATGTTTACACCCACGGGGAGTTACTACCCGCCCATGGCTACCCAGTCCTTAAACAAAAATATCCCCACCTCTACGGTCACTATGGCACAGCTTGGCAAAATCAAACCAAGGATTTCGCTAAGTTCCCCGGTGCTATAGTCATCACCACTAACTGTTTGATGCCTCCCCACGAACACTATGAGGATAAATTATTTACCCTCGGTCCGGTGGGATATCCTGACATCAACTATCTCGAAGATAGGGCAAATCTTACCCCAGATTTTGGTGCCGTTATTCACAAAGCCCTCTCTTTACCTGGCTTTGCAGAAGATGAACCACCCCGTCAGGTGAAAACTGGCTTCGCCCGTAATGCGGTATTAAATGTTAGCGACCAGGTGATTGAGGCGGTTAAACAAGGCAAAATTCGCCATTTCTTCCTAGTGGGAGGTTGTGACGGCGCTAAACCCGATCGCAATTATTATACAGAGTTTGTCGATCAGGTTCCGTCCGATTGTGTGGTGTTAACTCTCGCCTGTGGAAAATTCCGCTTTTTTGATAAGGAAATGGGGGAAATTGGTAACATTCCTCGGCTGATGGATGTCGGACAGTGCAATGATGCCTATTCCGCTATTCAAATCGCCCTAGGACTCGCCCAAGCCTTTGATATCGGAGTTAATGAACTCCCCCTATCTATGATTTTGTCTTGGTATGAACAGAAGGCTGTGGCGGTTCTCCTGACACTATTATATTTGGGTATCAAAGATATCCGTTTAGGTCCGACTTTACCAGCTTTCATTTCCCCTAATGTCTTCGCTATCCTCTCGGCTAAATACAACCTACAGGCTATTACCACTCCCGAAGCTGATTTAGCCGCCTGTTTGAATTAGAAATAACTGGGAAAATCGGGAATATACAATATTCCCGACTCCCGGTAAGATGTTCCCTTAATGAAAGGAGAAACTATGTCCGTTGTCACCTTAAAAATTGATGGCATTGATGTGGCGATCGAACAAGGATCGAGCATTTTAGAAGCCGCTAAAGAGGCGGGGGTCAGAATACCAACTCTCTGCCATTTGGATGGTATTTCTGATGTGGGTGCTTGTCGCTTATGTCTGGTGGAAATTGCCGGAATTAATAAACTTTTGCCCTCCTGTGTAACTACCGTTGCGGAAGGGATGGAAGTTTGCACTAATAGCCCCCAGATTAAAGAATATCGCAAAATGGTTGTGGAAATGCTATTTGCGGAAGGCAACCATGTTTGTGCCGTTTGTGTGGCTAATGAAAACTGCGAATTGCAAGATGTCGCCGTTGAAGTAGGTATGGATCATAGCCGCTTTACCTACCGTTTCCCACAGCGAGAAGTTGATATCTCTCACCCTCAATTTGGTATTGATCACAACCGCTGTATTCTCTGTACTCGCTGTCAAAGAGTATGTGATGAAATTGAAGGCGCTCATGTTTGGGATGTGGCTTTTCGCGGCCCGGCTGCTAAAATGATTACAGGACTTAATCAACCTTGGGGGGCTGTCGATGCCTGTACTTCCTGCGGTAAGTGTGTTGATGCTTGTCCGACGGGTTCCATTTTCCGTAAAGGTGCGACGGTCGCCGAAATGACTCGCGATCGCGCTAAATTAGAATTCTTAGTTAATGCACGGGAGAAACACGAATGGAAAAGATAAGATTTGCTACGGTTTGGTTAGCAGGATGTTCCGGTTGCCATATGTCTTTTTTAGACCTGGATGAATGGCTGATTGAACTATCGGAAAAAGTCGAAGTGGTTTACTCCCCGGTAGGTTGTGACCTGAAAGAATATCCCGAAAATGTTGATGTTTGTTTGGTCGAGGGTGGTATCGCTAACGAAGATAACCTGGAACTAATTAAAGAAGTGCGATCGCGCACCAAACTCTTGATTTCTTTTGGAGATTGTGCCGTAACTGCTAATGTTCCCGCCATGCGGAATATGTTGGGTAGCACCGATCATGTACTCAAACGCTGCTATTTGGAACTAGGGGATTTTACCCCACAACTTCCCAGAGAACCCGGTATTGTTCCTGAATTACTGGAACGTGTGACTCCAGTGCATGAAGTCGTCGATGTTGATATTTTTATGCCGGGATGTCCCCCTAGTGCCGATCGCATTAAGGCTACCCTCGCGCCTTTGGTGGAAGGGAAAATGCCGAAAATGGAAGGGCGAGAAATGATTAAGTTTGGCTAAGGTTTCCCTGTTGTTGACTGACTAGAAAATTAATGGTTAGCCCGCAATTATCGGGTTAATTATTAATTGTTGATTCCCTGGAGAGGTGATTTTATACTATGGCTAAGACAGTTGTTATTGATCCAGTGACCCGCATTGAGGGTCATGCGAAAATTTCCATATATTTGGATGATGCGGGAGAGGTGGAAGATGCCCGATTTCATGTGGTAGAATTTCGGGGTTTTGAAAAGTTCTGCGAAGGACGACCAATGTTTGAAATGGCCGGAATTACTGCCCGTATTTGCGGGATTTGTCCGGTGAGTCACCTCTTAGCAGCCGCTAAAACGGGGGATAAAATTCTGGCGGTAAAAGTGCCACCAGCCGGGGAAAAATTGCGGCGGATGATGAATTTAGCCCAGTTAACTCAGTCCCATGCTTTGAGTTTTTTCCACCTCAGTAGCCCCGATTTTCTGTTGGGTTGGGATAGTGACCCCGCCAAAAGAAATGTATTCGGATTAATTGCCGCTGATCCAGATTTGGCTAGGGCGGGTATTCGTCTGCGCCAGTTTGGTCAGACCGTGATTGAACTATTGGGCGCACGGAAAATTCACGCGGCTTGGGCGGTTCCTGGAGGAGTGCGATCGCCTCTTTCCCAAGACGGTTTGGAATGGATAAAAGACCGCCTCCCAGAAGCGCGCCAAACTACCGAATTAGCCTTAAATCTATTAAAGCGTCTCCTCGATAGTAACTTGGCTTCTGAGGTCGATATATTTGGGAAATTCCCCTCTCTATTTATGGGGTTAGTCGCCCCTAATGGTAATTGGGAACACTATGGCGGACATCTGCGCTTTATCGATAGTGACGGTAATATTGTCGCTGATGGTTTGAGTGAGGATAATTACCAAGACTATTTGGGTGAGGCTGTGGAAAATTGGTCTTATCTCAAATTCCCCTATTATAAACCTCTCGGATATCCTGATGGTATTTATCGGGTAGGACCTTTGGCGCGGCTGAATGTCTGTGATCAAATTGGAACTACCGATGCTGATCGGGAATTGCGGGAATTTCGCGATCGCGCTGGTGGTCGGGTTGCTACTTCTTCCTTCTTCTACCATTACGCCCGTCTCGTCGAAATTATGGCTTGTATTGAGGCGATCGAGGCTTTGGTAGAAGACCCTGATATTACCTCCCCCCGCGTTCGCGCTGATGCCGGAATTAACAACTTGGAAGGGGTGGGAGTTAGTGAAGCCCCTCGCGGCACTCTATTTCACCATTATAAAGTCAATGAAAATGGCTTAATTGAAAAGGTGAACTTGATTATTGCCACCGGACAAAATAACTTGGCAATGAATAAAACTGTTACCCAAATTGCCAAGCACTATATCCATGGTAATGAAATTCCAGAAGGCTTGTTAAACCGAGTTGAAGCTGGAATTCGCTGCTTTGACCCTTGTTTAAGTTGTTCAACTCATGCTGTTGGTCAAATGCCACTACATATTGAGTTACTTAAACCTGATGGCACAATTGTTGATGAGGTTTATCGTAATTAACATTAACTACGATTAAACATAGGGGCAACCTCTACTGGTTGCCTCCGCCAACAGCGGAATATTTATTGTTGACTTGGGTACTAATCGATATGACAAAACAAAACTTATACCTATGTATGGGGTCTGCTTGTCACCAAATGGGCGTTTATGAAGTGTTACCAAAACTTCAGGAATTAATCGCAGAATATAAACTAGAAAACCGCATTGAACTTAAAGGGTCGTTTTGCTTGGAGACCTGTAGTTCCGGTATTGTCATGAAATACCAAGACCAACACTTTATTAATATCAGCCCTAAAAATATCGAGGACAAATTTGTTGGTGAAATTTTGCCGATAATTCAAAATAGTAATTTACCATTTAATTCATAATGCTAGAAAATAATGACAATCCCCATTTATGGCAACTGCTTTGGGAATATGACCCGAACGGTTTAATTGCCGTGGATGTCTCCATGAATATTAAAGTTGTGAATCCGGCATTTTGTAACTTTTTTAAAGTCGAGGCTGCCGAGATTATTGGGACTCCGGCTTTTAATTTGTTGGGGAATGTAGACCGATTTAAAAAAGTTTGGGAAAAAAACCAAATGATGCAGGGTATAGAGGTGGAATATGAAAATCATCATCTGTATTTAAAAGAGGTGATTTTCCCGATTAAAGATGAAAATATCATCGCCTGCATTATGACTGATATTACCTCGGAAATGCAGCGAAAAAAGGAAATCCATGATATCCGGGAACAAACAGTTAAAAAAGTGAACGAAGTGGTTGACAATCAAATGAAGGTTGCCCAAGAAATCGCTGGACTACTCGGAGAAACTACCGCCGAAACTAAGGTTAGTCTTCTCAAAATTATCCAAATGATTAACCAATAGCATATTTTTGTTTACCAAACCAAGTAGTTGAGTCGGCTTATGGGTCAAGATAACTTTTTTGATATTTGCGATCGCAGTCTTAATAAAAAAGGCGAGGAACTCTGTGGAGACCAGGTTAAGTTTACCAAAACTGAAACTAAAAGCACCATCGTCCTCTCTGATGGTTTGGGAAGTGGGGTAAAAGCTAATATCCTAGCTACCCTGACCACAGAAATTTTAATCACTATGTTAAATGCTGATGTTCCCCTAGAGGAAGTTATCAAAACTGTGATTGGAACTCTGCCAATTTGTCAAGTTCGCCATATTGCATACGCCACATTTACCATTATTCAAATTGACCACCAAACCAATCAGTTTAAGGTGATTAATTTTGATAACCCCCCCGTCTTTTATTTTAACAAAGGACGGGTAATTAAACTAGACACTAAGACCGAAAAAATCCTCGGCAAAAAAATACTTTCCTCGGAAGGACAGCTAGAAAGGGGAGACTTTCTGGGTGCTATTAGTGATGGTGTTCTTTATGCTGGTTTAGGGGATACCATGAATTTTGGTTGGGGGTGGGATAATATCGCTAAATACATGGAAAAAGTGTTTATGACTCAGGCGACTAACTCCCGTAGCATTATTGAACAGGTGATGGCGGAAACGCGATCGCTTTATCGAGATAAAATCGGAGACGATGCTACTTTTGTTGGTATTTATGTCCGCAAACGTAACCCGGTTATGATTTTTACCGGACCTCCTTTAGATATTACCAAGGATGAGTTATATGCTGAACGTTTGTTAAGTTTTAAAGGTCGTAAAGTTATCTGTGGGGGTACTACCGGAAACCTCGTGGCTAATTATATGGGAGAAACTATCGAAATGGATATTTCCACCATGCGAAAAGATTTACCCCCTATCGGTAAATTAAGCGAAATTGATTTGGTCACTGAGGGAATTTTGACTATTTCTAAAGCTACAGCAGTTCTCCGCCAGTGTAATTGTGATATCACCAGACTTCCTTCTGACCAAAATGGTGCGGTACTTCTGGCGCGAGAAATTTTAGAGGCTGATTCTATTTTCCTTTTGGTTGGTCAACAGATTAATGAGTTTTACCAAAATCCTCTTCTTCCTAAAAATATCTCGATTCGACGCAGTTTAATTGAAGATTTGGTAAACTTACTCAAACAAAAACAGAAAGAAGTTACCGTAGAATATTGTTAAATTATCCGAGTATGGTCTCACCATTTAGACACTCTCCACAGATAATTATGAATAACTATACTACTAACATATACCATGGAAAATGTCAAGTCTTTTTTAATTATTGGCTATGGTAATCAGTTAAGGGGTGATGATGGTATTGGACAGGAGGTAGCGAGACTGGTGCAAGAGTGGGAAAAACCTAATGTGCGATCGCGTTCAGTTCACCAATTAACCCCGGAAATAGCCGAAGAATTAACCCATTTTGACTATGCCATTTTCGTCGATGCTAGTATTACTGGGGAAGTCCTGGAAGTTTCATCCCTGACACCTGATGACTCAGAAACAGTGGTTAACTTGGGTCATTCTATCAATCCGCGATCGCTTCTTTCCTTAGCCAAAACTCTCTATGAATACACACCCCAAGCCTGGCTAGTAGCAGTCCCCGGCGATAACTTTGATTTAGGCGATCGTCTTTCTCCCACCGGAGAAGAGGGAGTTAATCATGCTTTAACCCAAATTCAAATGCTAATCGACACTTATAGCAATACCCGACCAAATGAGGACAGTAATTAAACCCTGAATATACAAATTATAAATTTTCTTTAAATCTGGTTAATGAACTGGCAAATACCAAATTTATCATCAGAAAATTGAACCTGTCAGCCTCGATTTTGACCCACAGTTTAGGTGTTAGAAAATAGACTACTGGGGGATTTGACCAAATACCAAAACAGTTTTTTAATAAATTTTCGGGTGGGTCGATATCGCCACAAATCTTCCAGCAGCAAATTAATCTTAACATTGCCATAAATTAGGCATTCAGAGTCTTCATAAAACTTCTGCTGCATAAAATTCATCGGGTCTGAATAAACATCATTAACCAGAAATGGTTTTATCCCAGCCCAATGAATAACACAAGCCTCTTTCTGCCAATCGTGATTCCCAATTTTTCCGTCCTCAATGGGGAAACGTTGACGCATTTCTTCTTGGGAATAGTTCCACATCAAAACCTGAATTAGCGCAGTTTTTACATTAATTTTGCCCTCATCTAATGCCCGAAAAATCATGAAATTTAATAGCCCTTGTTCACCATATTTAAAAACATCAGGGTATCGATTCTTAAACTCCAACATTTCCGCATATTCAGCCAAGCTAAAAATCCCCCTCTTTCCCCAAAATACCCCGGTAACAAAATAGGGTCTATCTTGATAATTAAAATCAGGGAAGTGCTTTTTCATCCCCTCCAAGTCAAAGAATAAACGCGAAATATCTTCAGCCTTCCAATTTTCCAAGTTATGATCAATAATCATGTCATAATGTTCAAGATCCCCAAAATCTAGCACATCCCCCCAGACTATTGTATCCGCATCTAAAAACAGAAAATTCTGCCAAGGACTTTCCCAAAAGGCAATCATTTTAGTCAAGCCCCAACCAAAACTATTTTCCTTGAGAAACGGATGCTTGACCGTCTTTTGATTAATAATCTTAACACCGTAAGTGCTTTCTAAGCTGGTTGTATTAAAATCACCATCAACGATTAAACAGATAGGAACATCCCCCAAAAAGTAGCGAATACTAGCACAACATCCTGCCGCAAAGTGGTAGTCCTTAAAACAACAAGCAATGATAATCCCAAAGTCCTGAATCATGGTTTTAGTTTCCTAGGTTTTAGTTTCTAATGGTATGTTTTCATGACACTATCGAATAATAGGGTCTAGTTACCCCTATCATCAATCAAAATACCTTTTCCACCGATTTACCTAACCAGGACGTGATTCAGAGAAGCTATCTGATACATTTACGCGACATTTATCCGGCTATTGCCTGACAATGCGACGATAGT
>NZ_JARPLU010000086.1:0-21575 GCF_032349615.1 Limnospira sp. PMC 1279.21
ATCTTTTTCCGAAAATCTAAAGAGTAACGGCTCATGGTAGTTGGTTGTGATAACTGATACAATAGCCATACATTATACTGTACTTTGTGTTTTGTGTAAAGGCTGTATCATCGGGTATAGCATTAGTCAAGCTGCGTCCTAACCACCTTGACTAATGCTATATCATCAAGATATACTTTTTTATAATTGTAATTTGTGTTAAATTATTAAAATTTCCAATATCTGAATTATTTAGCAGTATACCATAACTCCCCGCAAAAAGCAACCACTCCCCCCAAAAAAAAATTTTTGCAGCATTTGTTAATTTTTCGTTACAAAACTTAACATAACTTCCGTAACAAAAAAGTAGAGACAAGGTACGCTTTGTCTCTACTCTTGTTTATTGCCTAATTAGGCACGGTGTTAGAAATCGTCGTCATCAAGGATGTCATCAGTGATGATAGCAGACGAGAAAGGTTCTTCATCGTCGTCATCAATTAAAGGGAAATTATCAGAATCATCATTGATAGCAAACTCATTATCCTCATCATCCTCATTATCTACGAGGTCATCAGAGAACATAGCCTGGTCACTGTAGGCGCGAGCCGAGTGGTCATCAAGAATTACATCTTCCCGCAAATCATCATTATTAACATCATCTTCGAGGTAGCTGTAAGGTTCCTCATCCATAACCGACTCTTCCGCCAAAACCGGGTCTTCATAAGCATTAAAACCGCTACCAGCAGGAATTAGTCGTCCGATGATGACATTTTCCTTGAGACCTCGCAACCAGTCCGACTTACCCTCAATAGCAGCTTCAGTTAAGACGCGAGTAGTCTCTTGGAAACTAGCGGCGGAGATAAAGCTGTCAGTATTGAGAGAAGCCTTAGTAATCCCCAACAGAACAGGAGTATAGCGAGCGGGAGCGCCGCCAGTAATAAACATAGCCTCA
Source organism: Limnospira sp. PMC 1279.21 (assembly GCF_032349615.1). NCBI lineage: Bacteria > Bacillati > Cyanobacteriota > Cyanophyceae > Oscillatoriales > Sirenicapillariaceae > Limnospira > Limnospira sp. PMC 1279.21. The sequence continues at coordinate 932 of NZ_JARPLU010000086.1, forward strand.
TTGACCTGTTCAACCTGACGAAGTTCCGTCAACTCTCCTGGAAGAGTAGTAGTATCACCGCCATCATCAATGCGAACCTTAGAGGTCATCTGACGGACAATCACCTCGATATGCTTGTCGGAAATATCAATACCCTGAGATTGATAAACCGATTGAACCTCATTAACCAGGAAAATCTGACACTTTTGGAAGCTCTTGAGAGCCGCCTCATAAACCATCCCATCCTGTTCCAGATAGTAGTTAAAGAACACCTCCAGAATTTCATGAGGATTAGCCGGACCATCAGTGAGAGGCTGTCCGACATCAACGGTTTGTCCATCAGAGACAATAACTGTCTGACCAGGAGTAAGGGGATATTCAGTCGCAGCGCCGCCAGACTCAATCACGCGCAACTGGACCAAATCATCAAAAACCTCCAGCTGAGCCGTACCGGGTTGTTTAGCCAAAATACAAGCCTCTTTAGGTTTACGAGCCTCCAGAAGTTCCTCAATACGAGGTAGACCCTGAATAATATCCCCAGTTTTGGGTCGCTCAAAAACCAAAAGCACCAAATTATCACCCCGTTGGACCAAATCGCCATCGCTCAAATGCAGAACCGCGCCGGAGGAAACGCGATAGGGTCTTCCAATACGGAGAACTATTGATGTTTCCGAGTCATCCTGGTTAATAGCCACAACTTGGCCAGACTGGGACAATTTAACTCCAGGTGCAATTTCGGAATCTTCTACTACCAGTTGACCGACTTTAACAGTAGGAGTGACACCATCGGGTAGTTGAATGGTCATCATATCGGTGTCACGAACAATGAGACAGCGGCGGAGAATTTCAGCACCGGAGCGAATACCGCCAACGACACCGCCATCTTTACCGAGAATTTCGGTGCGAGTGACGACTGCGCCTGGTTCAATTTCCTGACCATCATGGACTAGTAAGCGAGTCCGGGTGCTACCTTGGGTGGAATCAGCGATAATATCGCGCCGAATCACCAAAGACTCTAAAATCACCAATTGGAGGCGCATAATCTCAGGATTATCTTCATCGGGAATCAACTCGATATCAGCCGCCAACTGAGGCGCTTCGGTACCGATGTTAATTACCAACTGAGTACGCAACAGTTCGACTCCTTCGACAGACCGAACCCGCTCGCCGTCTTTATAAGATAGACGTTGTACTGCTTGGAGAGAGATAGACTGATTGAGGGATTCCTGGGAGGGAACTGGGGGAGTTTCTGGAACATGAAATTCCACGACGGGACGCAATAGCAAGGCGGGACCTTCGGGAGATTCCACATACTCAACATAATTAAGTTCTGTGGCTGTAACTCCTGGTATAACTTCTTCTCCGGCGTTTTTAATTTGACCATCGATCGCCATTACCATTTCGGGGTCATCGACCAGATGCAATTCCCCTGGTTTGACGACAATTTCGCGAAGGATATCGTTCTTTTGGGTAACTTCAATGACCCCTTTACTCTGACAGAAGATATCTTTAACTACCTCTGTTCCGGCTTCGACATATTGACCATCTTCAACGATTAACAGAGAGATGTCCTTATTCACTTCGTGACACTCTTCAGGAATCCATAATAAGGTTCCCCCAGAAGTCACCTCATAGCCTTGTTTACCTTTGGAGCGTTTAGCAACTTCCACGCCAGCGTATTTAATAATCCCGCCAGTAGTGGTGCGGTAGCTATCATCCATCAATTCCGCGATCACTTCATGATTTTCGACCTTGCTACCGGGTGTAACTTTGAGGGAGAAACGGTGATTGCTGTTAGTTTCAATCACATATTGTTCCCGTCCCAACTCTGATTGGAGACGTACCAAAGCCTGGTCTAAAAGTACAGAGGCGGTGATAATTTCAATTTCCCGTGGTAGAGCATTTTCCTCACCGGAGGAGGTGGTGATCATACCATCAGCGAGTGTTTCTGTGGCTACAGTGGCGGGGTCTATGTCATTATCATCGGTAATGCGGACAATACCGCCATGTTCGGTTTGCAGTTTAGTTTGAGCCAGGACGCTACCTGGTTCCACACGATCGCCATTTTTGACCACTGGTTCTGCGCCGGGGGGTAAGTTATAAACTTCTCCGGCTAAGACCCACAGCAAGCCACCCCGTTGAGCGATGCGGGTCATATTTCCTTGGCGATCGAGTTTTTCTTCTGGTACAACGTCAGCAAACTTAACCTCTCCGGCTAAATCTGTTGCTACGTCCTTAGTGGCTTTTTCAGTAGTTTTGCGAGCGGTTCGTCCCCCAGCCATAATTTCCACCAGGACTTGGTCGGCGTTAACCGCTTGTCCATCGTGAACCACCACCGTAGAGCCTTGGCTGATGTTAATGCGCTTGTTCCCGTCTTTCCCTTCCACCGTGAGATAACCGTTGCTTTCAGCCAGGAAGGAGTCATCCCCGTGTCGGGTACGGAAAGCACGCAGACGGAGAGTTTTCGGAAATTTAACAGTCCCATCAAAGGGAGCGCGGAGAAACCCAGCCGCTTCAGCGGTAAATACGCCTCCGGTGTGGAAGGTCCGCATAGTCAACTGAGTTCCCGGTTCCCCGATAGACTGAGCCGCGATAATACCGATCGCTTCTCCTAAGTCTACCATTTCCGCATGAGCCAAACTCCAGCCATAGCAGTGGCGACATACGGATCTGTTCGCCTCACAGGTTAGAGGCGATCGCACAAAAACTTTTTTCACCCCAGCATTACAGATAGCGGAGGCTAGGTCATCACAAACGACTTGATTGCGAACAGCGCGGATTTCTCCAAAGCTAATAATTTCCCCGGTCTCTGGGTTTTTTACGTCCTCACCCAAGACGCGACCCATAAGGCGGTCTTTGAGGGGAATCAAAATGCGATCGCCGTCCGTCATATCTCCCAGAGTGATTCCCCGTTCCGTACCGCAGTCAATTTCCCGCAGAATCACATCCTGAGACACATCCACCAACCGTCTGGTCAAGTATCCCGAATCTGCCGTCCGCAGCGCCGTATCTACCAATCCTTTCCGCGCCCCGTAAGACGAGATAATATATTCTGTTACCGTCAATCCTTCCCGGAAATTAGTTTTAATCGGCTGGTCAATAATTTCCCCTTGAGGGTCAGCCATCAAACCCCGCATTCCCACCAATTGACGGACTTGGGAGATATTACCCCGCGCACCAGAGAACGCCATCATATAGACCGAGTTCAGGGGATTTGTCGAGCGGAAATTCCGCACTACTTCATCCTTCAGAGCCTCCGACGTACCGTTCCAGGTATCAATTACTTTTTGAAAACGTTCTACTTCCGTGATTTCTCCCTTCGTGTATCGCCGTTCTGTGCGCCGAATTTCCTCTTCTGCCTCCTCTAATAAATCCTTTTTTGACTGCGGAATTTGCAGGTCATCAACACTAATTGAAACCCCCGCTCTCGTAGCATATTTAAATCCCAAATCCTTCAACTCATCAGCTACTTGAGCCGTGACCGCGCTCCCATGATTCATAAAAGCCCAGGTCATCAATTTTTTCAGTTGACCTTTATCGATAACTCGGTTGCGGAAGATTTTTTTATTGTCAGACATAGCAGTTCACATTCAAAGTGCAAAATTTTTAAAGCCGTAGTCCTGATTTTTTCCCCAGGAATTTCCCCTCGCGAGGCGTTTTTTGGGGAGAGGCGGGTTCACGGCATTAACCTTGGCTATGGCTCCGCGTAGTCCCCCGCCCTTACCCCTCTAGGCAGACATCATATCTGCCTTTAATCATTGTTAAACCAGAGCATCTAGCACGGTTTTATTGAAGATAATTCGACCAGCCGTTGTCCGCACATATTGGGAAATCATGTTACCGTCCTTATCTTCTCGAACTCTCCTGGTCAAATTGCCACTTTTTTGACCCCTGTATAATTTCGTCAGATTGCTTCCATCAGCCGACTTTTCCTCTCCGTCAATTTCTTCAGGTTCATCTAGGTCAACCTCCCCATCAAAACGCACCCAAATCTCAGCGTGTAAATCCAGCAAACCGTGAGTATAAGCCACGCAAGCATCTTCCAGGTTACTGAAATAGCGATCTTTTCCTCGCACCGCCTTCGGATTTTTGGCAGTCAGATAATAGCAACCCAAAACCATATCCTGAGAAGGAGTAACAATAGGTCTTCCCGTAGCCGGAGACAGAATATTATTACTAGCCAACATCAACAAACGCGCTTCCGCCTGAGCCTCAATAGACAAAGGAACGTGAACAGCCATTTGGTCACCGTCAAAGTCAGCGTTAAAAGCCGGACAGACCAGGGGATGCAATTTAATCGCCCTTCCTTCCACCAGCATAGGTTCAAAAGCCTGAATTCCCAGGCGGTGGAGAGTTGGCGCACGGTTAAGCATAACTGGGTGTCCAGAAATCACCTCTTCTAACACATCCCAAACACTCGGATCGCCGCGTTGAATCAACTTTTTCGCCGCCTTAATGTTATTAACCAAATTCTGACGAATCAGGCGATGAATCACAAAAGGCTGGAAAAGTTCGATCGCCATTTCCCGAGGTAGTCCGCACTGGTGCATTTTCAAATTCGGACCCACCACAATCACAGAACGCCCCGAATAATCAACCCGTTTTCCCAGCAAGTTTTGACGGAAGCGGCCTTGTTTACCCTCAATAATATCCGAGAGAGATTTCAAAGGTCGGTTATTAGCACCCACCACAGTCCGACCGCGGCGACCATTATCAATTAAGGCATCCACCGCTTCTTGTAGCATTCGCTTTTCATTGCGGATAATAATTTCCGGCGCCAAAATCTCCTGCAACCTAGCCAGGCGATTATTACGGTTAATCACCCGTCGATAGAGGTCGTTTAGGTCAGAAGTAGCAAAGCGACCCCCATCTAACTGAACCATCGGTCGCAAATCCGGGGGAATTACCGGAATCACATTTAAAACCATCCATTCCGTTTTAGAACTGGTGGCGATAAAGTTATCAATGATCCGCAGTCGCTTAATCAGCTTGGCGCGTTTTTGACCTTTAGCGTTAGCAATATCCGTTCGCAATTTTTCCGCTTCTTCTTCTAGGGGGATATCTTCCAATAAACGGGCGATCGCCTCAGCGCCAATACCCACTTCCACCCCAACCAGTTCGCCTTCTTCTGCGTAAATCTGCTCCTCAATTTCCAGCCATTGTTCTTCCAGCAGCAGTTGTTTATAGGATAGATTATCAGCATTCCCCGGATTCAATACCACATAGGCATTAAAATAAACCACCTGTTCCACATCTCGCAGAGGCATATCCAGCAAAATCGCCATATAGCTAGGAATACCCTTGAGATACCAAACATGAGTCACCGGAGCCGCCAGTTTAATAAAGCCCATGCGATGTCGTCGCACCCGCGATTCTGTAACTTCTACCCCGCAACGTTCGCAAACAATCCCCCGATGTCGAACTCGTTTATATTTACCACAGTGACATTCCCAGTCCTTAGCCGGTCCAAAAATACGCTCACAGAACAACCCATCCATTTCCGGCTTGAGGGTACGGTAGTTAATAGTTTCGGGCTTGGTAACTTCCCCTACCACTTGACCGTTGGGTAAAGTACGTTCTCCCCATTGTCGGATGCGTTCTGGAGACGCTAACCCAATTTTAACGTAATCAAAACGTTGCTCTATCTTAGGCATAATTCTTGTACATTGAATGCTAACACAAAAAACCGTTCCATCGTCGCGGGTGCGCGGAGAGGGGCAGGTGCTTGTAGGTGATGCTTTCCGAATCAGCCATCAAGTCCACCTACCCAATTTCTGAACCCGCCCCAGCAGATGAATTGACCTACAACCGGTTACCCTGATCGTCGTCATCAATGACGCTCAAATCGTATGTAGGCTTAGAAGGTGTTCTGACCCGGTGAGGCTCATCAGCCATCAGGTCTACCTCCAAATCTTTACTAGCACCATCCTTTTTGTTAGTTTCCACCTTATGAGCTGCAATATCCAAACACAAAGATTGCAACTCCCGCATCAGCACTTTAAACGATTCTGGCGTACCTGGTCGAGGGATAGCTTTGCCTTTAACGATCGCATTTAGAGCTTCATTACGGCCTGCCATATCATCAGACTTAACCGTTAGCAACTCTTGCAAAGTATAAGCTGCCCCAAACGCTTCCAATGCCCACACCTCCATTTCTCCGAACCGCTGACCGCCTTGTTGTGCCTTTCCACCCAACGGCTGTTGAGTCACCAAAGAATAAGGACCAGTAGACCGGGCGTGAATCTTATCATCCACCAAGTGAACCAACTTGAGGATATAAGCGATACCCACCGTTACCGGTTGGTCAAAGGCTTCTCCCGTGCGGCCGTCATAAACAATAGTTTTGCCTGGGTATTCCTCACTAAATAACCAATCCTTTTTGAGTTTTTCGCGGGCTTCTTTAAGTTTACTGTGGACTGTCTCACGGGACATTTCTTGACCAAACATTTCATCAAACGGGATCACCTTAAACCGTCGTTTCAGGTTTTCTCCCGCCCATCCCATCAAACACTCAAAGATTTGACCTACATTCATACGACTAGGCACACCCAGGGGATTCAGGACGATATCCATCGGCCGACCGTCCGGGAGATAGGGCATATCTTCAATGGGAAGAATACGCGAGACAATCCCCTTATTACCGTGGCGGCCCGCCATTTTGTCTCCCACCTGAATTTTACGTTTTTGTGCCACATAGACCCGCACCACCATATTAGCTCCTGGGGGCAGTTCATCGCCTTGTTCTCGGGTAAACACCCGCACATCGACCACCCGGCCTTTTTCACCATTAGGAACCCGCAGGGAGTTATCCCGCACATCCCTAGCTTTTTCTCCAAAGATAGCCCGCAGCAGTTTTTCTTCTGGGGGTTGGTCCGACTCTCCTTTCGGGGTAACTTTTCCTACCAGAATATCTCCCGACTCTACCCAAGCGCCAATGCGAATAATCCCGGAAGCGTCAAGTTGTCGCAGGGAGTCTTCCCCGACGTTGGGTATTTCGCGGGTAATTTCTTCGGGTCCTAGTTTGGTTTGTCGCGCCTCAATCTCAAATTTTTCGATATGGATTGACGTATAAATATCGTCATAAACCAGACGTTCACTGATTAAGATTGCGTCTTCATAGTTGTAGCCTTCCCAGGGCATATATGCGACTAAAATGTTATGACCCAGCGCTAATTCTGCCCCTTCCGTCGAGGAACCATCAGCTAACACCTGACCTGCCACTACTTGGTCGCCTTCATAGACTAAGGGGCGCTGGTTTAAGCAGGTATCTTGGTTAGACCGTTGGTATTTTTGCAGTTCATATTCAATTTCCCAGCCGTCTGGGTCAATCACCCGAATTTTCGCGCCATCCACATAACTGACTTCTCCATCAGTACGAGATACAATCACCATACCTGAGTCCCGCGCCGCCTGTGCTTCTAGTCCCGTTCCTACAAACGGACGTTCAGGACGCAGCAGCGGAACTGCTTGGCGCTGCATATTGGAACCCATCAGCGCACGGTTAGCGTCATCGTGTTCTAGGAAGGGAATTAGGGAGGTAGCTACCGAGACAATTTGCACCGGGGAAACCGCTACATAGTCCACTTGGTCGGGGCTGGTTTTGGTGAAGTCCTGACGATAACGCACCGGAACTAGGTCGCCGAGGATATGTCCTTCGGAGTCATAGCTAATGTCTCCTGGTGCTACCCGTAGATCGTCTTCCTCGTCAGCCGTCATATACACCGGAAGCAAATCTCGGCGCACTCGTCCATTTTCTACGGGATAGTAAGGGGTTTCGATGAAGCCGTAGGGGTTAACCCGGGCGTGGGTAGCCAGGGAGCCAATTAGACCCGCGTTCGGTCCTTCTGGGGTTTCGATGGGACAGATACGACCATAGTGGCTTGGGTGAATATCACGCACCGCAAAGCCAGCCCGTTCTCGTGTTAAGCCACCGGGACCTAGGGCAGATAAACGCCGTTTATGGGTTAATTCCGCTAGGGGGTTAGTTTGATCCATAAATTGGGACAGTTGGCTAGACCCGAAAAATTCTTTGATGGCTGCTACCAAAGGTTTCGGGTTCACTAGGGAGGCGGGGGTTAGGGTTTCGGCATCGCCAACGGTCATCCGTTCCCGAATAATTCTTTCTAAACGGTTTAAACCTACTCGGATTTGGTTTTGCAATAGTTCCCCTACTGAACGCACCCGACGATTACCCAGGTGGTCAATGTCATCGGTTTCGCCGATGTCGTATTCTAGGTTAATCAGGTAGTCGATCGCCGATAGAATATCAGTGGGAGTTAGGACTCTGGTGCTATCTGGCACACTTAGCCTTAGTTTCCGGTTCAGTTTATGCCGTCCTACCCGACCCAAATCATAGCGTTTCGGGTCAAAGAAGCGATTCTGCAAAAGTTGTTCTCCCCCGGTGATGGTGGGAGGTTCCCCTGGTCGCAGTTTTCGATACAACTCCATCAGGGCATCTTCTTCGCTAAATTCCCCTTCTTTTTCGATGGTTTTTTGGAAGTAGTCTGGGTGCCGCAATGCGTCAAATATTTCGTTATTCGTCAATCCTAGGGCTTTCAGAAGTATCTGAGCCGATAGTTTGCGAGTTTTGTCAATTCTTACCCAAACTAGATCATTTTTATCGGTTTCAAATTTCAACCAAGCGCCTCGGTTAGGGATGAGGGAGGCGCTATAGGTACGTCGTTGGTTTTTATCGATTTCCGATTTGTAGTATACCCCCGGACTCCGCACAATTTGGTTAACAATAACCCGCTCGGCTCCGTTAATAATAAACGTGCCACGTTCGGTCATTAAGGGCAGGTCTCCGATAAAAACTTCCTGCTCTTTAATTTCCCCGGTTTCTTTGTTTATTAGCCGGGTAGGAACGTACATCTGCACGGAGTATGTACTATCCCGCCGTTTGGCATCGTCTACGTCATATTTGGGCTGTTTCAGCTTGTAATCTCTGGCTAAGAAATGCAGTTCTAGTTTCCCTGTATAATCACTGATGGGCGAGAAACTTTCTAATTCTTCAATTAGCCCGGTTTCTAAAAACCAACGAAAACTCGATCGCTGAATTTCAATTAAATCAGGAAGTCCAAATGCCGATTCGGATTGGGTTGTGTTTGTCATGGTTTGTACAGGTCTGCTGGGATGTTCAAGGTCTGCTGGTATGTTAGGGTTAGGCGAAATCAGGGTTACCCCTACCACATCATCGCCCCCATTGAGTATCGATATATCCCCACCTCTGGGCAATTGCTCAATGGCTTGTCGGGCGATTGGGGAAATTTGGGAGTTGATTTGTTTGATTAGGGGGTTAGTTTACTAGGAATGACGGACAAGCCAAATAATTCCGAGGCATTTTTAGTAGTCTGCTGACTCAGAGTTTCTAGGGATACACCACGGAGTTCGGATACTTTTTCGGCAACGTATTTCACGAAGGCGGGTTCGTTCCGTTTACCTCGTCGAGGAACCGGAGCTAGAAAGGGGCAGTCAGTTTCAATCAATAGCCGATCGCTACTAACCCGACGAGCAGATTCCTGAATTTGGGTAGCATTTTTAAAGGTTACCGTTCCGCTGAAACTAATGTAAAACCCCAAGTCTAAAAACCATTGCATTTCTTCAGGACTTCCACCCCAACAGTGCATAACACCTCGCACGGGACCATGATCTTTATCATCGAAGAAATCCCGCAACAGTTCCACCATCGAGGCGGCTGCATCTCGACAGTGGATAATTACGGGTTTATTTAGTTGGCGAGCTATTTCCAGTTGGGCTTGGCAAATTTCCTTTTGACGGGCTTCATCCTTAGCCTTATAAAAGTCTAACCCCGTTTCCCCGATCGCTACTACCCTCGGATCAGATTCAGCTAGAGTCCTAATTTCACTGGCTGTGGTTTCTGTCCATTTCTCTGTATCCAGAGGGTGCAACCCTACGGCAAAGGATAGTTCTTCTACTTGGTCGGCGATCGCCCTGATTTCGGCAAATTCCCCTGGATGAACACAGGAGTGTACCAAAGACACCACTCCAGCAGACCGCCATCGCTGCCGGATACCTCCGAGGTCTGTAGCCAGACTCTTGAAGTTAATGTGAACGTGAGTATCAATTAGCTGCATCTGGTGCTATCTGTCCTTCAGCATAGTTCCCAGCCTTTCGGCTAATATTTTAGCCAACACTGTTGGATTTTTGGTGATCACCGTTTTCTGGGATATCCCATTTAGCATAGCCATCCACTGAAGTTATAGGTTTTTCAACCCCTCACTTCAGTGCGACTTGCTGACATACTCGCGGACGGCACGAGGTTTCCCCCTAGGAGGCTGTCGCTTCCTGGGCGCTAGAATTAGGCTGGTGTCGTTTCAAGAACCGAGCTAATCTCGATTTTTTCCGTGCCGCATTGTTCCGGTGCAGAACACCTACCTTAACGGCTTTATCGATTTTACTGGTGGTTGCTGACATCCGCTGCTGGACTTCCTGCAACGCTTCATCGCTGGGATTAGCCGCATATTGCTCAACAGCGGCAAAATATTTTCTCATGAGAGTCCTGACGGCTGAATTATAGGTTCTATTCCTCAGCCGATTGCGTTCAGCAATTTGGACTCGTTTAATGGCAGATTTGATGTTGGCCATGGCTTCCGGTGTAGGACTACGCGGATCTTTGATAATCAAGATTTCCAGAAATACCAATATAGCACGTCAATAGGGGAATTTGTGCATTAAATTTTTATTTTGCCAATACGGGGGCGCAAAAGTCCAGATGAGGGCTGAAGATCTCGGAGTCAGGCAGAGTCTGTGAATCCGCGTTACACTATATAACAAACGCGGGTTATACTGAAAGTTAGGCTGACCTGGTTCGGCTTAATTCGGTATAAAAGAAATTTAGCCCCATCCGGGTTGCTCAATTCCCTTGCGTTTTGGCTAGTAACTTCTACGGTTTGCACTCCTAATCACCATGCTGCGAATTATTACTCAGTGGGTTGAAGCACAATCAGAACTGCGACGCATCGCCAGTCGTACCCATGATGATACTGTTATCCATAAAGAAGCTACGGTGCGAGAAGTTCTGCAAACCGTGAAGCGACAAGGGGATAAAGCACTGCTACACTACACCCAAGAATTTGACCACAAAACTCTGACCCTGGAACAGTTGCGGGTGAGTGCTTCGGAGTTGGATGTCGCTTATCAACAGGTTAATTGCGAACTTCTCGATGCAATTCGGTTAGCAAAAAAACAGATTGAGGCATTTCACCGCCAGCGTGTTCCTAAGTCTTGGGTTCAGTTTGGCGATGATAATGTGGTTTTAGGTAAACGATACACCCCTGTTGACCGGGCGGGTTTATATGTGCCGGGAGGCCAAGCGTGCTATCTCAGTACGGTTTTAATGAATGCTATTCCGGCTAATGTGGCTAAAGTGCCTCGCATTGTGATGGTAACTCCCCCAGGCATTGATAATAAGATTAGTCCGGCGATTTTGGTGGCGGCTCAGGAAGCTGGAGTCCAGGAAATTTATCGGGTAGGTGGCGCTCAGGCGATCGCTGCTTTGGCTTATGGTACGGAAACTGTGCCGAAAGTTGATGTGATCACAGGTCCGGGTAATATATATGTAACGCTGGCGAAAAAATTGGTTTATGGTACTGTCGGTATTGACTCGCTGGCGGGACCGTCTGAGGTGCTAATTATTGCCAATAGTATCGCCTCCCCTGTTCATGTGGCCGCGGATATGCTCGCTCAGGCAGAACATGATACAATGGCGGCGGCGATTTTGTTGACGACAGACTCCGCTTTGGCTCGTCAGGTGGTGGCTGAGGTGGAACGACAGCTTGAGCATCACCCGCGCCGAACTATGACGGAAAAGGCGATCGCTCACTATGGCTTAGTGGTGGTGGTGGACTCCCTAGAAGCAGCCGCTCAGTTATCTAATGAATTTGCTCCCGAACACCTAGAGCTAGAAGTTGAGGAGCCGTGGGAACTATTAGAACACATTCGCCATGCGGGGGCAATTTTCCTAGGTTGTTCGACCCCGGAAGCCGTGGGAGATTATTTAGCAGGTCCTAACCACACCCTACCCACTTCAGGTGCGGCTAGGTATGCTTCGGCTTTAGGGGTGGAAGTATTTATGAAACACTCCAGTTTGATTGAATATTCTCCGCAGGCGCTGCAAAAAGTCGCAAATGCTGTTAATATTTTGGCTACTGCAGAAGGGCTACCATCCCATGCAGATTCTGTTCGTCTGCGGACGAAAAATCAGGGAGATGGGGATTTTTAGCGGGTGTTGCTGATTTCTATGTCAGCTTAATGTGAGGAGAAGTTGCCAATGCTGAGGACAATTTTGGTTGCTATTGATGATTCCCCTTCTATGGAGATAATGATGAATGCCTTAAAGCAACTACAATTGGAACCCACAACCCATGTGATATTCTCCCATGTGGTTTCAACTACAGGGCCTGATGTAGATCCAATTGCCGATCGCCCCCATCCTAGCTCATCAGAAGAGTTAGCCTATTGGGATATCGAGAATTATCTACGCAGCTATCAGAAACAGTTAGCTGTTCCCAGTGATGTGGAAATTGTCCAGGGAGATCCAGCCGAAGAAATTATCCGGCTTTCTAATATCTATAAAACTGATTTGATTATTATTGGTAGTCGCGGATTAACTGGACTTAGCCGAGTATTACAAGGGTCCGTTAGTTCCCAAGTAGTAGCCGATGCTAATTGTTCAGTTTTGGTAGTGAAAGAAAAGGTGTAATAACCATGGTGTGAAATGCCGGACTAGCGGAGATTAACTAGCTAACCGGTTTTTTTTTCCCAGAAAAACAGGTCGAAAATATTTAGGGGATAGCGATTGACTGGAGCGGTTGATGAGCGCGAAAGCTGCATACTTGAGGGCGGAACTAGAAAGCTATCATGATCATGATCGACAAATTCCGAACTTCGGGGTTATGCTGGGTTTAAACATCCCTAGATCCTTGCGCTGATGGTTGATTACAATCAGAGTCCGACGGAAACCACCATAGACCCCAAAACCGCGATCGCCCTTAATGTGTTAACTATTTCCCCCGAAGCGACAGTGGAAGAGGCGATCGCCTTGATGAGTAATCCCAGTCGTGAATCAGACAGCAGTTCAATTATAGTCGTCACAGAAAGCGATCGCATTGTCGGTATTGTCACCGAGCGGGATATTGTGCGTCTGGCAGCCCAACAGCAACCCCTGCAAAGTTTGTTGGTAGGCGAGGTAATGAGCCAACCGGTTATCACCCTACAGCAGTCGGAACTAACTGATATTTTTGCGATCATTGACTTTCTGCAAAAGCGTGGCTTGCGCCATTTACCCATTGTCGATGACCACGATCGCCTGCTCGGTTTGATTAGCCACGAAAGCCTACAAAGGCTGACCCGTCCGGTGGACTTGATGCGGTTGCGGTCAGTGGGGGAAGTAATGGCTCAGGACGTGGTGACATCACCCCCCGATCGCACCCTGCTAGATATTGCTCAGTTATTGACCCAAAACCGAGTCAGTTGCGTGATTATCACCGAGTTCGATCCGGCCGACAACCCACCCATAGAGCGTCCTGTGGGAATCATCACCGAGCGGGATATTGTGCAATTCCAGGCTGTCGGTGGTGCGATCAGGGAAACCAGCGCCCAAGAGGTGATGAGTTTTCCCCTGTTTACAGTGCGACCGGATGAGTTTCTGTGGGCAGCCCAGCAACAGATGGAGGAACGGCGGATTCGGCGGGTGGTGGTCACTGGAGAACGGGGGAACCTAGTGGGAATCGTCACCCAAACCACCCTTCTACGGGCGTTTAACCCCATTGAACTCTATAATTTGGCAGAAAACCTCAAACAAAAAGTCAACCGCCTAGAAGCCGAAAAACTGGCGTTGTGGGAACGTCGCAACCAGGAACTACAAGAGGAGGTGGCCGCACAAACTCAGCGGATTCAAACTCAGGCCCAGCGCGATCGCCTGCTGCTGAATATTTCCACAACCATTCGCAATTCCCTGGACTTAGCCACCATTCTCCAGACGGCGGTGGATGAAGTGCGGCAGGTGTTGAGCTGCGATCGCGTGATTATCTACAAGTTTGAAGACGATTTGAGCGGTTCCGTCATTGCCGAATCGATTATGGCCGGTGGTCGTTCGGTGCTGCACAGTCAAGCCAATGACCCCTGTGTGACTCGAGAGTGGCTCGAACCCTATCGCCAAGGTCGCGTGCGGGTGGTGCGAGACATTTATGATGACTCCATGACCCTGTGCCATCAGGAGCTATTATTGAGCTTTGATATCCGAGCCAAGCTGATGGTGCCGCTTGTGGTAGACGATCGCCTCTGGGGGTTGATGATCACCAGTCACCGAGATCAGCCCCGAGATTGGCAAACCGGGGAAATCGAACTCTTGCAGGCGCTCTCGATCCAATTGGCGATCGCCCTCAAACAAGCCACCCAACATGAACAACTCCAGAACGAGATTAGGCAGCGCCAAAAGGCTCAACTCGCCCTAGCATCTTTAAATAGCGAACTTGAAAGCCGAGTCGAGCAACGCACCGCCGAGTTACAGGCTCGGGAAGCCCGCTATCGTGGCCTCATGGAAGGAGCCAGTGATGCCATTCTCCTAGCCACCCCTGAAGGCTACCTGATCGAAGCCAACCGCGCCGCCGAGGACTTATTCGGCTACTCCCGCGACGATTTCAGCGGACTGAGCCTAGAGCGATCGCCCCTACATATCAGCCAACTCCATCCCCTCGAGGAATTAGACCGCATTGTTAGCAGTTTGGAGCGGATTATTGAGGAAAAACAGCTTTGGGTGTTGGATACCCGGATTCTGAAGGCGGATGGCTCAGAAATTCCCGTTGATATCTCAGGAAGCCTAATTAAAGTGGGCCAGACCCATATAGTGCAAGGGATATTCCGGGATATTAGCGATCGCGCCGCCTTTGAGGAAAAACTACGCAGCAGTGAAACCGAGTTACGCAGCGTCTTTGAAGCCATGGGGGATTTGGTTTTAATCATTGCCCCCGATGCGCGCAAGGTGAATGTGATGCCCACCCGCCACCAAATACTCGAGCCCCAAGCCACCGAGATTCTCGATCAAACCCTCGATTGTCTATTTCAAGACGAGGCCGAATCCCGCACTCGACTGCCGATTCTGGAAGCCTTAACCACCGGAAAAACCGTGTCGTTTGAGTATCAAATCGACCTGGAGGATCGCCGCATATATTTTGAAGCGAGTATTTCTCCCATGAGCGATCGCCGGGTGATTTGGGTCGCCCGGGATATGACCAAACGCAAACAAGCCGAGGCGGAAATTTTCCAACTCTCCCAACGGCTCAAAATTGCCTTATCTTCGGGAAACATCGGCTTTTGGGATTGGGATCTTCGCCAAAATCAAATTACTTGGGATGAGCAGATGTATGCCCTCTATGGGGTTGATAATTCGTCATACTTTTCGTCGCCAGAATCTGTGGTAGCTTACGAGGTTTGGTCTCATGGCGTTCATCCCGACGATCGCCAAGCCGCCGCAGACCTCCTCCAGAAAGCCATTTTAGGAGAAGCTGACTATAACACCGAATTTCGCGTCCTGCATCCCGATGGCAGCCTCCACTATATTAAAGCCTCTGGGTTAGTTGTCCGGGATGAAGCGGGTCAGCCCATCAGCATGATTGGGGTGAATTTAGATATCACCGACATCCGCCAAGCTGAAGCCGCCTTACAAGCCAGTGAAACTCGTTTTCGGCGGGTGTTTGACTCCAACGTAGTGGGGATGATGTTTACCAATTTTGCCGGAGACATCATCGAGGCTAATGATCGCTTTTTAGAGATGTTGGGCTATAGCCGCGCCCAACGGCCTATGGGTTTAATCAACTGGGCAGAAATCACACCCCCTGAATATCGAGAGTTGGATTTGCAGGCGATCGAACATCTACGCCAATCTGGATTTATTCACCCCTTTGAAAAGGCTTATCGGCATCAAGATGGACATTTGGTGTTTGTGTTAATTGGGGTGGCGATGTTATCTCAAACTGATGAGAGTTCTGTTTGTGTAGTGGTGGATATTAGCGCCCAGAAAGCGGCACTTCAGGAACGCACCAAAGCAGAACAGGCTCTGCAAGAAAGTAAACTGCGCTTAGAACTGGGTCTGGCTTCGGCGAATACAGGACTCTGGGATTGGAAGATGCAGACGGGGGAACTTTGGTTCAATAAACAATGGAAATCCATGCTGGGTTATCAGGAGCATGAGATTGAGAACCGGTTGACGGAGTGGCAAAGTCGGGTTCATCCTGACGACTTAGCCCAAGTTTACCAGGACGTGGAGCGACATATTCAAGGAAAAACGGAGTTGTATCGCAATGAACATCGTCTGCGCTGTAAAGATGGCTCCTATCGCTGGATTTTAGCCCAAGGGCGCATGGTGGAACGGGATGCTGAGGGACGACCACTGCGGTTTATCGGCACTCATACGGATATTAGCGATCGCAAAAAAGCCGAACAAACCATTGAGCAGCAAGCGCAACGAGAACGGCTCTTGCGGGAGACGAATCAACGCATCAGTCAATCCCTGGATTTACCCACCATTTTTGACACCGCCTCTCGAGAGATTTGCAACTGTCTGCAAGGGAGCCGAGTGGGTATTTTCAAATTTTACCCCGACTCTGGCTATGACGACGGTGAGTTTGTGGCGGAGTCAGTGGTTAATGACTTCCCCTCGGTGCTGGCTATCCCCGTCCATGACCATTGTTTTGGGGAAAACTATGCCAGTCTCTACGCTCAAGGACGTTATTATGTGGCGGATGATATCCACCACGACGGTTTAGAAAACTGCCATGTAGATATTTTATCTCAGTTTCAGGTGCGGGCTAACTTAGTGATACCGATTATCTGTCAAGATGTCTTATGGGGACTGTTGTGCATTCATCAATGTGACGGCCCCCGCCATTGGGAACAGTCGGATATTGATTTGGCGCAGCAATTCTCGTTCCAGTTGGCGATCGCTATTCAACAGTCTAATCTGTTTGAGCAGTTGCAACAGGAACTCAGAGAACGTCAACAGACGCAACAACAGCTTACTCAACGCAATCAGGAACTAATCCGCGCTACCCGTCTCAAGGATGAGTTTCTGGCTAATATGAGCCATGAACTCCGCACCCCCCTCAATGCCATTTTAGGCATGACGGAAGGGCTACATGAGGAGGTGTTCGGTCCCGTGAATGACAGACAACTGAAAGCCCTGCAAACCGTGGAACGGAGCGCCTCTCACCTGCTGGCTTTGATTAATGATATCTTAGATGTGGCGAAGATAGAATCGGGTCAGGTAGAGTTAGAATGTTCCCCCACGGCGATCGCGCCTCTGTGTAAATCCAGTATCGCCTTCATCAAACAGCAAGCCCTGAAAAAACGGATTCAACTCTCGGTTAATCTGCCCTTAAATTTGCCTGATATTATACTCGATGAACGGCGCATCCGTCAAGTATTAATTAATCTGCTCAATAATGCGGTTAAATTTACCCCAGAAGGGGGAAGCATCACCTTAGAAGTGATATTGCCCCCACCAAGAGAAGCGGAGGGAGAAAGCCCATATCTCCGGTTTTCGGTGAGAGATACTGGCATTGGTATCAGCCCAGAAAATATCAAGAAGCTGTTTCAACCGTTTATGCAAATTGACAGCGCCTTGAATCGCCAATATCAAGGAACTGGCTTGGGTTTGGCCTTGACAAAACAAATTGTAGAATTGCATGGCGGTCGGGTGGGTTTAACCAGTGAAGTGGGGGTGGGTAGTTGTTTTAGTATCGATTTACCCTATCAGGCTTCTGTGATGATTCCCCAACGGATGGACTCGGAGGCGGATTTAAACCCTAATGATGTGGAAACGCCATCAACCCCAAATGCAGCGCCTTTGCTGCTTTTAGCGGAAGATAATGAAGCGAATATCAGCACGATTTCCAGCTATTTAACCGCGAAAGGCTACCGGATTGAGTTGGCGAAAAATGGTCAGGAGGCAATTAATCAGGCTGTGGCTTTATCTCCTGATTTGATATTGATGGATATTCAAATGCCGGGAATGGATGGACTAGAGGCGATGAAACGGATTCGGGAGATTCCAGAGTTAGCGACAACGCCCATCATTGCCTTAACGGCTTTGGCCATGGAAAGCGATCGGAAGGCCTGTTTACTAGCGGGGGCTAATGAATACTTGAGTAAACCAGTGAGATTAAAACAGTTAACCATGACGATTCAAGATCTCCTAAATTCTTCTGAAGATGCCCTGCATCAGAAAACTGATGCCGTCTAAGCATTATCATCAGGATCAGGGCCACCCTACTGGGTGGAAGTAGTTGTCCGGAAAATCTGTAGATCTATGTCGTCTCACAAAGCGAGCGGAAGACCCTGATGTTGGCTATTCCCCACGTCCAACGTCTAACCTAGGATTTACTATTAGGTAGGTGAACTTGACCACCCTAGGGCTGAAAAGCGATCGGCGAATTTCTCAGGAAAATCTTTAGTTAGCTACCATCTAAAGGTTATAATTATGGTAACAGTGCGAGACGTTCAGGCATCAAATAGGGCTGCAATGCCCGAAATAACTGCCTGGAGTGGATTTAAACCCCTTGTTTGAATATAAGGATAGCACACCTGACCATCCCTATAACTGTTTATATGTCCCAAAGCGAAAGCAAGGCAGGGAACTCAAGGTTAATTCCACAAAGAAAATCGCAATACTCAACTATATAACACGGAGGATTAAAACCACTTGGGCGATTGTGGGAAAGAGTAACGGCGATAGCCACCCCCAGTTTCAGGAATCACACCCCGTCAGATTGAAGCGGGGAACGGAAGGCGTGAAGTAGAACCTACTACCAGATGCGACCACTGCCAACCATCCATGATTAGGGAGACCGAATGTCCGGCTTGAACCATCAGAACTAATTAAGTAGCGAAATAGGTTGATACGCTGCGCTTAAAAGAGTAAGGGGAAAAGTAGGAGTCTTGTTGCACTACCTACATAGACCTTTAAAAGTACCCCGGTTCTGAGGACAAATCTAAAGATGGAATGCCCATATAAGAAGTGATTAAAGGTGTAATAAAACAACTTAAAACAGCACCTCAATCAGCCCTGATAAGCAAACTAAACCCAATTATTCGGGGATGGTCAAATTACTATTCAGGGGTCGTCTCATCAGAGACCTTCGTTAAGCTAGACCATATAACCTGGCTAATGTTACGGGCATGGACAGTATCAAGATGCGGAAAGGCAAACCACGAAAAGCTAACAAACTATTTCAGACATGGAACGGTTAGACTTAGTAATGGGAAAGAAAGGCATGAATCTTGGTTATTCCAAACTAAAGATGGATTCCAACTATGGAAACATAACTGGACTCCATTGGTCAGACACACCCCAATACGCCCCGATGCAACACCCTACGACGGAAACTGGACTTACTGGGCAACCAGAAAAGGACAAGCAATCGACACGCCTAACAGGGTAGCAAAACTACTCAAAAAGCAAAAAGGCAAGTGTAAATGGTGTGGATTGTATGTCGCACCAACAGATATAGTTGAAGTAGACCACATTGTACCTCGAAGCCAAGGCGGAAAGGATGAATACAAAAACCTTCAACTACTACACCGCCACACCCGCGATGATCAAACGGCACTTGACAATGCCAGAGCTGTTCCTTAACAATGGAGCAGTCAGACTAGGAGCCGTATGAGGTGAAAGTCTCATGTACGGTTCTGAATGGGAGGGAATGGAGGCGACTCCATTCTCGACCCCTAATGGTTTGCCAGGATATAGTCGGGGATTCCTGGGGGGTGATTAAGCGATCGTGAAACCAGACTCTTGCATAAAATCCGGTAATTTCTGGCTCCTGCCGGAAATTACTCCTCACAGAGTCTGCAAGATGCAGGTCCAGGATTAGACCTACGTTAAGGGGGTGATGACACCCACAGGTGAACGCCAGCCTGTTGCTCTGTCGTCTATCTTTAAGGAACGAGATGAGTGGATTGGCAATCTCGAGTGAGCTAGACGTAAAAAGCCCCTTTAACATGACCGAGGCAAACATTACCCCATCTGGGAGATAGCTTAAATGCCAAATTACCAAAATTACGTTTTTGTGGTTGACACACTGGGGCAACCGTTAAGTCCCACTCATCCGGCCAGAGCCAGAAAGCTTTTGAAGCAGGGTTTAGCCGCAGTGTTTAGGACTTATCCATTTACAATTATCCTCAAGAAAACCGTTGAGAACCCGGTCAATGAACCTAGTCGGATTAAGTTAGATCCAGGGGCATCAGTGACGGGTATTGCCTTAGTTAATCAGAGTCGGGACACAGTTATCTGGGGGGCTGAATTGGCTCATAGAGGAGATAGAATCCGAGCCAAGTTAACTGCACGTCGCGTGGTTCGTCGCCACCGTCGTTACCGAAAAACTCGCTACCGTCAAGCCAGATTCAATAACAGAAAGCGCGCATATGGATGGTTGGCTCCCAGCCTCAAACATCGAGTTGAAACCACCTTGACCTCGGTCAATCGACTGATTTCCTCATGCCCGATAACGGACATATCAATGGAGTTAGTACGATTTGACACCCAAAAACTGCTCAACCCGGAAATATCTGGAGTTGAATACCAGCAAGGGGTTTTGTTTGGATACGAGTTGAGAGAATATCTCTTGACGAAATGGCAACACCAGTGTGG
>NZ_JARPLU010000087.1:0-21445 GCF_032349615.1 Limnospira sp. PMC 1279.21
ACCCGTGTCGCCTTTCATCCTTGCTCTCTTGAGACAAGGTTTTCATGCTCCAGTGTTGTTCGCATAACAACACCCTCAAGACCCGAAACATCCTATCGGTACTATTGCATACCTGGCTGGAGTTGCTGGATGATAAGTACAAGTTGCTAGGACCCGCAAGACTTTTTTTGGTGATTTACGGGCGTTAACCTGTTACCTGTACTTAGACAGTTGGGAGGGCCTACTGACGTTTATCCTGCAAGGTTTAGAGCGGTTAGACATTCTACCCAATAGCAGTCGAATTTCTATAATGAGAATGGCTGCGATCGTTTACAATAGGGTGATTGCTCAGTGGAAGCATTCCCAGATCTGATGGAAAAAGATAAAGAATTTGCCGTTCATCAACAAGTTAGAGTGATTGCTCTACCGCCATATATCAAAACAGCGGAACCCATGCCGATTCTACGGCCTCCGAACGTGATCAAGTTAGGTGAAGTGGGGGTAGTTCTCGATCGCCGTCCTGGTGGTTACTGGGGCGTTAGATTCACCAAAGGTTCATTTTTAATAGAGAGCCAATATATTGAGGCAGTGGAAAACCCAGAGCCAGAAAGCAGGGTGTCTGACTGACACCCTGGGGATAAACCAACAGTCAAATTACCACAGGCCTCTAATTGGACCAGGAGCCGGCGCTGGTGCCGGCGCTGGTGCGGGTACAGGCCGTGGCACTGGTGCAGGTGCAGGCCGTGGCGCGGGTGTTGGTGCGGGCCGTGGTTGTACAACACCAGCACCAGCACCTGGTAAATCAACTCGTTGAGCAGAACAGCCACCGACAATTCTTGTACCATCGGAGAACTGAGTCCCAAACTGTGAACCCTGTCTAAACAGAGATCCCAATTCGGTACTTACGCTCTGCATTTTAGCGACTGTTGCCGGAATATTGGCGACATCGACATACATTCCCGGCACAGGATAGTATTTCAGAAACTCCAAGAAAGAGATTTTGCCATCGTTGCTGAGGGCGTTAATCAGTCCAGCGCGAATAGCTTTGCCATTAGCAACTCGCCGATGGGTGCGTACAGTTGCACCAATTTCATCAGTTAGTTCTTGACCTGTGGGAGTGTAAATCATACAGGAAAATGGTACTAGGTCAAAGCCAATTTCTAAGCCCATCAATCCCCGCAGGGTGTCTGCCTGAATCCCGGAAGCACCGACAATCTGGCGAATAGTTTTAGTGGTCACTCCATCTCTGGTAAATGCCTCTAAATCACTGATGTTGATGGGAGCTTGGAAAGGTCCATAGGTGAGAATCACTCGCTCGGCGGCGATCGCACCAGTTTGAGCAAAAATTACACCAGCGATCGCTCCGAAAAACCATCCCGGACGCAAATTCTTCACACTTGGTAGTTTCATGTAAAACCTCACTTAAAAGAATGAAAACTGCCATTTCTCATAACAGATACACTTAACCCCAAAAATTGGGCAATAGTCGGAAGTATCTGAGTATTGCACAATCTTAAAAAGCAGACGTGGAGGTGTCTCTTAATGCTTTCAACATTAGGTTGAAAGCGGACTATTCTCATGTACAAATCGCCTTTTTTCAGCCAAAATTTACAGGCGATGCACTTTACGTCTACTACAGAACAGCTATGCTGCTATAGGCCTTGACGGTTCCGAGTGTATCAATAGTTGGGTATAATGTCAAGCATTTGGGTAAGAATTTCCCAATAATAAACTAGCAGTCGGCAGGCCTTATGCACCACAATTTCGGATCCGGTTGCGGTTATAGTCAGCTTAAATGTAGTTGCCAAATTTCACAAGCTCGAAAACATTAATTTTTGCCAATCTGTTCCTAGTTCCCAGGATTTGAGGGGTTAACTAGGTAGCAAAATGAAGAGTGATTTCATGGCTTCTAGGCTGAGAATGGCTACTACTCCTCCCGCTGATAGGAGAGTCATGGGAATCAGAATCCTCTGTAGTAGACGCAGCGATCGCATTAGTTCCTGTTCATAGTATTGTTGAACATTATACAGGGCACCATCCAGATGTCCGGTTTCTTCGCCAGTGCGAATCAAATTGATAGCGATCGCTGGGAGTCGTTCCCGGAGACATTGGCTGAGAGTTTTTCCGGCAGGAATTTGTCCCAAGGCTACGGTTAAAGTTCCCCTCATCTGCGGACATGGAATGCGATCGCGCACCAATTCGATCGCCATGAGAATTGGTAAGCCACATCTAATAGGCAATTCCAACTCAGCTAGATATAGCATGGAACGGGCGGTTTGAATAC
Source organism: Limnospira sp. PMC 1279.21 (assembly GCF_032349615.1). Taxonomy (NCBI): domain Bacteria; kingdom Bacillati; phylum Cyanobacteriota; class Cyanophyceae; order Oscillatoriales; family Sirenicapillariaceae; genus Limnospira; species Limnospira sp. PMC 1279.21. The sequence continues at coordinate 2,264 of NZ_JARPLU010000087.1, forward strand.
GACGGATCAAAGGTAGTCTGGGGATAAGTTTGTAGACCATAAACCCGACAACGCCGGCTATAAACATCCACAACAGCCAATCATTTAGGTTAGCCTCATGGGTGTATAAGATAGTCGCCAGTAGCAACAGAAGACTGAAAGCAGTAGTCGCAGCAGCTATGGTCACAGAACGATAAAAATTTTGTCGGTGGGTCTGCTGTTTTTCAATTTCAGCCAGTTGTAACAACATTTCGGGTAGTGCGCCGCTGGTGGCTGCTATATCCAGCAAACTAGCAGTCCACCAGTCAAATATCCGAGGGGCTCGTCTGAAAGCGACAGATAAATCTTCCCCACGACCGAGAGATTTAATCACTTTCCCCAGGTAACGACCAAGCCGAGGATTGCTTTTTTTGGCGATTACTATCAAACTTTGATAGACTGTTAAACCAGATTCCAACAGCACTGCCAGTTTAGTATATAGTTGGGCTTTTTCCTGGGGGGTCATAGGGCATGGGTGCAAGGAATTAGGAACTGAGCCATTAATTTCGGCCATGGGGGTGGCTCGTTGGGGGTTACATATCTACGAGTTTGCGCCTGACTCGTTCTCGGTGAGCGATAATTGGTGATGGTTGGGGTTGTTCGCTGAGTTCTAGGGCGATCCCATAGGAATTAAAAGCCTCTTGATATAGGGCAATTTGCTCGAAGGCTTGGCCGCGTCTGACCCATGCTTCCCAGTAGTCGGGTTTGATTTTGATCAGTCGGTCATAAGCAGCGATCGCATCTTGATAGCGATCGAGTTTTTCCAAGATCGCCCCTTGTTCTAACCAAATTTGGTAATTGTCTGGCCAAATAGCGATCGCCTCAGAAAAAGCATCCACCGCCTGCACATATTGTCCCAAACGAGCTAAAACCTGTCCCAGTTTCACCCAGGCTTGAAAGTTATCAGGTTTTTGGCGAACCAATTTCCGATAAGCCATGACTGCTTCTTCATCTCGTTTAAGTAGTTCCAATGCCATACCCCGCTGTAGTCCCACTTGGTCTGCTAGTTCGAGGGTTAAAACAGTAGTTTGAATTACTTTATCGTAAGCCTTCAGCGCATCCTCATAGCGTCCTAATCTTTCTAAGGTCAATCCCCGCTGGTTCCAAGCCTCGAGGAAGTTTGGTTGTACTTGCAGGGCATTATCGCAGGCAATTATGGCTTCTGGGTAACGCCGCAACTGAAATAAAGCGACTGCGCGACCTAACCAGGCTTCGGGAAAGTTAGAATTGAGTTGAGTAGCGCGGTCAAAAGAAGCGATCGCGGATTTATATTCTTTTAAATCCAGTAAAGTTTGACCCCGACCTATCCAAATAGCTGGGGACTCCGGGTTAATTTCCAAAGCCCGATCTAGGCTAAGTAAAGCAGTTTTCGGCCACCCCGATTTCAGAGCCATACCTTTATAAAACCAGGCTTCGTAATCGTTGGGTTGCAGTTGGATCACTTGGTCATAACAGGCGATCGCATCATTGTAGCGATGTAATTTTTGTAAGGCAATCCCCCGATTAAAAATAGCCTTGAAGCTCGCTGGTTGCAGTTCTAAGGCTTTATCGTAGGAAGCGATCGCATCGACATAACGATGCTGACTCATCAGCATTTCCCCACGATGAAACCAGGCTTCATAGTTAGCCGGTTCCAGTTTGACCGCCCGATCTAATGATGCCACGGCTTCACTATAGCGATCGTCATTCATCAAAGCATTACCCTGGTGATACCATAGAGCCGAAATATTTGGTTTAATTTCGATCGCCCGTTTATAGGAAGCGGCCGCCGCCTCAAATTGTAGGGATGCTTCCAAAGCCAAACCCCTCTCATACCAGGCTTCAAAGTTATTGGGTTCCATAGTTAAAGCCTTGTCAAAAGAGGCGATCGCTTCTTCATAGCGTTCTAACTTCGATAGAGTCATGCCTCTAAACGTCCACGGCCAATAATTTCTCGGACGCAATTTAATAGCCCTATCATAGGCTGCCAGTGCCTGTTTATACTGTTTCAACTTTCGTAATGTATTACCGAGGCGCAACCAAGCCGCCCACGAATCAGGCTTTAACTTAACCGCGATCTGATAATGTATCAGAGCCTGATCATATCGCTCCCGTTTATATAAACGATTCCCCTGGTTATACTCCCGAAATGCTTTAAATATATTGAATATCCCCCAGTTCCCGGCTTGATCTTGTTCCGCCCCAACAGAATCACCCTCACCAGCGGATGTCTGAGATGTTTCAGCAGGGGTAGTTACAGGCGCAGGCTGCTGGTTTAACTGTTCATCTGTGTTCAGCAACGTCTCTTTCCTCACCGTGGCTTGATTTTGACTTTACCCACCCCGGTTAGACAGGGCTTTTTTGACTTTCAGATATCTTGCCAGTTTACCAGAATTGATACTCCGGCGGTGAACCAAACATCATCAACCAAGTTTTCCCAGGTTAGATCGCCATACTTGGGCTTTAATTCACAAAAAAGTTTCCTTGTCAATGCCTAAATCATCAGTAAAAGTTATATTGTTTATAGACTTGATTTATAGTTGTGATCTAAATCATAGCCAAAATCTGAAAATGTAAGGCAAGATCATTGATGGGAGAACGGAGGATATCCAAAGCCAATGGCAATATTTAACCGTCAATAACCCACCACTAAATGGGAGTACCGATTCTAGTGGGGGCTTGAAATAGCCCTAGTTGGACTGATCAAGCTAGGAAATGCGATCGCTAACCATTGCGGATTAGTTGTCAACAAGATTGAAGATCCAGTGTACAGCAAAAAGTATACTAACTGGTGGCGATCGCCATCTGTATTCCTATTCGAGGGATTTAATCATGAATTGGGCAAACCATACTATGCCCCGTCTGCACCTTGCTAGTTGGGTTAAAAATCATTCACACCACCATTTTCACCCATCATTTTCGCCCCTTCAACCTCTGCGACAGTGGCTGAACCAGATACAAGTCAAAAATCCGAAAACCGCCCGATTGCTATGTAGTTTAATTCCGACTCAATGCCCCTTTGAGCGAGATATTAAATTTGGCGATCGCACTATTTTTCACATTCCGCCCTTATGCAAACTCAATCCGGTTTATGAAGAATTAGTCAGTTTACGTTTTCGCGCTTTATGCTATCTGGCTGATGAATGTGGCGAGGATATCACCGCTTATCTGGGAGGCTAAAATCAGATGAAATGGTGAACCGCCAGATCAGAGTTTAATGGTTGACGATTAACCCCCATCCCCCTACAACCCCTAGGTTGGAGGAGATGGGGGATTGTTAATCAAAATTAACCCCCAAAAAGATGGGCAAAAAGCATGGTGTTAATTAACTAAAATCAGCCTCAGCTTTCCGAAAACGGCAAATTGGCAGGTTGAGCAAATTATCAAGTGGAAAGGTGAACTACGGAACGCCATAAGCGCGATTGATTGCCAGTGGTAGTTAACCAATTGTCTCTACTTTACTGATCTAATTCCGCATAGTGAGACTCTGATAATTCAGGTTTATCTGCGGTCCTATGGTTAGGGTGTAACCAGACAATTTGACGCTGGCGGGGGTCTATTCGGTTGCCATTTTCTTGCATAATATTTTGAGCTTGTTGAGGGTCAAAATAGCGACTAAACTCCTCTTGATGTTGTTGGACCCTGGCTTCAGTCATATTAACTTCCGCCTCAATTTCTCGCCATTTATCATGGACGATGCGTTGATTAGGCACAATTTGGACCAGTGCTGCTACTGCGAATGCAGATAATGTGAAATTTGTCAATATTTTCGCCGTAGTTTCTAATGCGATCGCCCTATGATGTCGATGGGCGCGAGGTCGGACTCGAACTTGAGAACGACGACGCAAGCGGCGGGGAGACTGCTGTGGTTTTTGAGGTGGTGTAGGAGGTTTAATCGCGTACATGATCGTCGTCTCAGTATATTTTTATCATCGAGTCTGATGCGAAGGCAAGTTGTCAGGCTGGTAGCCCGGTTGATGCGAATGCGCCAACGGTAACCCGCAGCACTATAAATAAAAAGACCCCGACAGTCAAGCCTAGTGATAGAGACTAATTTACTGCATTATGCAGCAATTGTCTCCATTACGATCGCTTTTCTGTCGAAGTCCGGCTATTGTCCCTAGAGACAAGGAATATAGGGATCGATTCTATTTATAAAGTTCGGTGGAAAGACGGAATGCCAAAATACCGGGGATCAATGCAATTACCAAAGCGACAAAAACTTGGGTATCGGTTAGAGACATAATAAAGAAACTCCTTGGATCTGAATTTGATCTTGATTGTTGACTAATTTGAACTAATCTGGGTCGGTTGGGAAGAGTTTGTAACAAGTTTAAACAAAATGTTACGGTTTTTCGGGAAGCTGGGGACAACCGATCGCGATCGGTACTACCCACAGGCGCTGGCGATCGCCATTGATGTCCCCAACACCGATGCTATTCTACCAGCCAGGACTTGAGGCTAGGTTCCCAACTTACCAATTCCTCGTCCTTAAACCAGAGAGCGATTTCTTTTTGCGCGGTTTCTGGTGCGTCTGACCCATGAATTAAGTTGCGACCAACACTAATCCCAAAATCTCCCCGCAGGGTTCCCGGTTCAGCATTCAGGGGGTTAGTAGCGCCGATAATCTTCCTAGCAGAGGCGATGACACCTTCCCCTTCCCAGACCATTGCTACTAAAGGACCGGAAATGATGAAAGAAACCAGATCATTGAAAAATGGTCTTTCTTTGTGGACATCATAATGTTGTTCAGCCAGTTGGCGGCTGGCTTTCATAATTTTTAAACCCACGAGGGTAAAGCCTTTGGCTTCAAAGCGTTTGATAATCTCGCCGATGAGTCCCCGTTGAACACCATCAGGCTTAATAGCTAGAAATGTGCGTTCCAAGCCTAATCTCCTGTTGTTAGCAAATGTCTACAGGAATCAGATTAACTCATTTTGAGTCACTGCCATGATTTAATTGGCTGTTCAATTTACTGAAGCTAGGGGGAGGTAATCGTTGGCATAGTTCCTGTCAATGGTGTATAGTGCCATTGTCCCTGAATCTATAACTCCCCAAATGCGATCGGACTTATCTCCTATTTGGATTTCCTTAAAAATCTCGATACTGGCTACAGCTATAACTTTGATCGGGGGAGTTTGGGCGGCTTATAAATTGCATAGTTATCAAGGTAAAGGGAAATCCTTAATTGAAAGTATTTTAATTTCTCCGCTGATTTTGCCTCCGACAGTGGTGGGATTTATTTTGCTGCGAATTTTCGGGGATAGAGGCTTATTAAGCGGGTTGTTAGCTATCCTCAATATCAATATTGTATTTACTTGGTATGCGGGCATTATTGCGGCTACTGTTGTGACTTTTCCCCTCATTTATAAAACTTCCTGTGGGGCTTTTGAGCAAATAGATAGCAATTTGTTAGTTTCCGCCCGCATTTTAGGGGCTTCGGAACTCAAGGTTTTTGTACGAGTAGCGTTTCCTCTGGCTTTTCCTGGTATTATTTCTGGGGCGACTTTAGCTTTTGCTAGGGGACTGGGAGAGTTTGGGGCAACTATGATGTTGGCTGGCAATATTCCGGGAGTTACTCAAACTATTCCTTTGGCGATTTATTCAGCGGTACAAGCTGGGGAAATTCAGGAAGCCTGGATGTGGTCAGGGGTGATTTTATCAATTTCTTTGTCAGCAATTACTTTGGCTAATTTAGGGATTAAATGGCAGCGATCGCCTCAAAAATCTCCGGGGGTTAATCCTCCTCATCTCCAGATTAAACGAGCCACTAATTTTAGCATATATCCGGCAGAAGGCACGGGTTTACAAGTCAATATTTATCAACAACTTCCGGATTTTGGATTACAGGTAAAATTTTCTGGCTATCGCGAAGAACCCCTAGGGATTTTGGGTGCATCTGGTACGGGCAAAAGTATGATTTTAAGATGTATTGTCGGGGTGGAAACTCCCAGGAGTGGCACGATAGTTTTAAACGGGAAAGTGCTATTTGATTCTACCCAGCAAATCAATATTCCGAGTAGCGATCGCCGGGTGGGTTTTTTGGCTCAAAATTACGCCCTATTTCCCCATTTAACTGTAGCGGAAAATATCGCCTTTGGTTTATCAGACCAACTCTCCCAGACTCAAATAAAGATGAAGGTTGAGGAACAATTAATCAGGGTGAAACTTCCTGGTATAGGGAACCGTTATCCTCATCAACTCTCAGGGGGACAACAACAGCGAGTCGCCTTAGCAAGGGCTTTAGTAGTGGAACCAGAAATTTTACTGTTAGATGAACCATTTTCTGCCCTAGATAGCCACATTCGATATCAAATGGAACAGGAACTTATCCAAATACTAGAAACCTATGCGGGGGTGACATTATTTGTGACCCATAACCGTTCAGAAGCCTATCGTATTTGTCCTCGGTTATTAGTCATTAATCAGGGACGGGTGGAAGCATTTGGTTCCACCCAAGATATTTTTGATCACCCCCCTACTTTATCAAGCGCGCAACTGACAGGATGCAAAAATTTTTCACGGGTGGTGAGAATTTCTGAACGGGTGATAAAAAGCCTTGACTGGGGGTGTAACTTAGAATTATCAAAGCCGCTTCCCCAGGGATTAACTCATGTGGGAATTAGGGCTTATCAGGTTGGGGAAAACCTAAGTTTATGGTCAGAAACCGACCCACCAGGAGAAAAAAATATCTTTCCTTGCTGGGTAGTTTTTACGATAAAATCCCCGAAACAAATTAGCCTTTATATTAAGTTAAATAGTCCCCCAAATCACGCCCAAGATTATCACCTGCAAGCTGATATTTCTAAGGCTAAATGGCAGCAACTTAATAACCATGAATTTCCTTGGCAAATTACCCTGGCGGCTGACCAACTTTTGCCACTGGTAACCCCTGATGATTATGATGTCATGTTATCAGGGGATATGCTGAATAACAGAGGATTAAGCTGATATTAATACCGCATAAATTCGGGACTACCCAAGAAAATTGCACCCTGTAAATTGGGGGGACTTTCGGCTAAAATTTGGCGAGTTTGGGGAGATAATAAAACTCCTAAAGTTTCTTCTAGCTGCTTGACATCAACTGGGTTTCCTTTATGGAGTAATCCCCCCGCCAAGGGGACGGCTAAACTACTGCGACGCACCATGGTATCTGGGTTTAACCAAGCCTGTTGAGTGTTTTTATATCCATCAGGAGAAGGACAGCCATAAAGAGGCATTCCCAACTGGTTTAAAATGCCGTTAATGGGGTCATAATTAGTCACTTCTCCGACGGCGCGCATGACTGATGTTATATAACGATAGGGGTTTTTGAATTTACTATTGTAGTGATTTTCGTCCCAAAATTCGGTGCTGTTAAATAAGGTTTTGAGAACTTCGGTGATATCGCCTTGGGTTTCCATAAAGCGATCGCCTAAAGCCTTAACTAAAGATGATGGGGGTTCGTCAGCGACAAATGCTTGGGCTAATTTATAACCAATATGTTTGGCGGTGGCGGGGTGACTAGCTAGGATATCTAATGCTTCCTCAACCTCCTCGATACCTCTGCCTTTAATAGTTCTACCCAAGAATATTTTATCATTAAAATCATGTCGAGTTTCATCAAAATAAAATCCTTCCTGATTTCGGGGGCGATCGCTTGGTTTTGGTAGTCCCCAACCTGTCAAAATTCGGGCTAATTCCATCACGTCATTTTGTGTATATCCCCCCTCAACTCCCAAGGTATGTAACTCCAATAATTCCCGCGCATAATTCTCATTCAACCCCTTAAATCTTCCGGTCGCACCGGGACTATTTGGGGCGGTATTTTGCCAATTATCCAAATAGAATAACATGGCGGGATGCCTAGCGGTTGCGCCTAGTAGGGTTCGGAATTTACCCCAAACATGAGGTCTAATGGCGTGTTCCTCATAGGACCCAATCCAAATTCTACTCAGTCCTTGCAATCCAAATACGTTAAAATGGTTAAACCAAAAATCCACCATCACTTCTTCTAATTGGCGGGGACTATGTAAAGCCCGAATCATTCTGGCGCGACGAATTTGGTTAATTACTCTCTGTTGAAATTGCCGCCTAACTTGTGCGAGTTGAGGCTGTGCTAACCCCAGTTTTTGGGCTTCATTAACCTCTCGATTTTGTTCTCTAACTAGCCTTCCTGGTCGCCAGGGGAGGGTATCTAAGGGCTGAAGTTCCTGGGTGAGAGTTGCGGGAATAGCTAAAGAATTGGGGTTAAGTTGCGAGTTAATATATCCAGCCATCCCGGTCTTGTTAATTTGATTAATCTGACCGTTAATTAACCCTAAACTCTGTCGGTTAACCAGATGAATAATTTGGCGATCGCCCATAATTCTATACTCCTGAAAATGTTAACGCCCTAATTTATTAGGAATACCGTCACAGCCGCCGGGGATAGTATTTCGAGATTTTGACCCCGACCAAGCACAGCAATAATAACGATTCTCCTCGGACAGGTTCAAAACCGCAGTAAAATCAGCATTTTCTAGGACAGCGCCAGTATTAGCGCCAGTAGAGTAGTCAGGAATTAAGGTCCGAGTCCGGGGGCTGGCGGTTTCCACTGAACCATAAAAGAATTTAGTCGATCGCAGATTACTATGGGTGAGGTTGGCTTCATAGAGAATAGCGCGAGATAAATTAGCACGCACCAGGTCACAATTCGTTAAATTAGCGCGGACTAGGTTCGCCTCTCCCAGGTCTGTGCGCCGCAGATCGGTATTTTTTAAGTCGGTCCCGGCTAACATGGCCCCTAAATCAATAACTCGGATACCTTCGGCCCTATCTTCCGCATAACTACCATTACCATCTAATATAGGGCGACCCAAATGGCGATCGCGTTTAAGGGGAGTAATTAACCGCGCCTGGGACAGAAACCGGAGAATTTTCGCTTTTCCATCTGCGTCTACACTACGAATAATCGCCGCGGTTCGTCCTTCTGCGATTACCCTTTCCTGGGGCCAATCTTCTAATAGTCCCTGTTCCCCTAAGGCTAAATCAGAGACTCCCTGAAAATAAGCATCGATGGTCTGTTGTTGGGTAATGCGGTTTTGCTGAATGGTTAAATCCCGGGAGATTACATATTGTCGCCAAGCCACATATACGGCTAAAATGGCGATCATAATTTGACCCAAAGCGCCGATCAATTCCCCCAGTGCGCCGATCGCATCCCAGTTGATGACAATATTACGGGCTGCGTCTGTGTTGGAACCACTCAGCATCAACAGCCCGGTAATTGCCGATAAAATCCCGAAACTAGCGACGATTAAACTACGCCAGATAGGAGGAATCAGGGTTGTCCAAATTTTACCCCAACTCGGCCAAATAATTAACAGTGATGCGGCAATAGCCACAACCGCGCTGAGATAGCCGACCCAGACATTATCGATCGCTAACCCTAAAATCATGACGGCGATCGCCCCCAGGGTCAACACAGAAGCCAAAAAGTTACTGGGTCTAGGATTTTCCGGCTCGGCTTTCCCTTTTTGGGTGGGGGACTCTTCTAGGTGATACACCTCCCCATGATCGCTATAGGAGAAAACTTGATTCTCAGACACTGAGGGACTCAGGGTAATGGTGTTAGGACTCTTTCCATTGGGGCTATCAATATCCTGGTTAGGCTGTTGCGGTGCGGATAAATTGGGTTCTGTCATACTGATTGATAAAGGCTAGGAAAGATTTAATGCTCTTCTCTGGATCTATTGTATCTAAAGTTCCGGCAGATCGGGTATCGTAAATGTATTATAAAAATTGACTGATAATTCAGATATAATCAAATTTGCTATATTATATCCATGAACTTAAAGTTATCTGACTATACCAAAAATTAGGAGTTAGCTACCCCACTCCAGCGCTTGGCTGGAAGTCTAAACAGCTACCCCATACCACTAAACAGACTGTTACCCGCCAGATTATGGTTGATTTTCACGCCCACAGTTTAGCCCCTTCTGCGAAAATAGTTAGGCAATTTGTCCCATGGTTACATCAGCGGCAAAATCTGGTTATTTAGACTTCCCAGCCGACAGGTGAAGTGAATATGCGATCGCTCCATAAATGAGAGTATCGGTTAATAATAATACCGCGGAATTCTGCCAAATATTAACTCCATATAATCAGAATAGTATCGAGATTTTGGATGAGATGGCTAAAATGCAATAACAACTACAATAAACAACGGGCAAGTCTGGGCATTTGCTAACTTATTTATTTTCGCCAATTAAAGTATATAAACGACCCCAAAATCGATGAAATCACTACTCCCCATAGGAATTACTAGATGTCTAAATGCGCGCCTGTCTAGGCGGATTGCCTTTTGGGTTGCCACTAGCATAGTTGTGATTGAATTAATTATTTTGGTGCCATCAGTGTATCGTCGTCGCCAAGAGTTGTTATCTCAATTGCAGCGCCTAACCTCTCAAAAAATCGCTTGGATAGTAGAAACTTACCCCCATAAAACGCCGGAGGATTTTCTCAAACAACTGCAAAATTTACATTATATGAACTCTGATCTTATGGGAGGGTCTCTCTATAGTTCCGACGGACAACTAATTGGCAGTTTTGGGGAAACTCCGACTTTATCCTTTGCGGAAGCCAGGGACGTACAAATACTGTATGTAAACACTCCCAAAGGCGATCGCTATGATCTTACCTGTGATACTTTTCCCCGCCTAGATGATTATCTCATTATCCTCCGCTATGATGCCTCTCATATTCATCGGGAAGTATGGTATTTTATTGTACGAATTGCGGGACTGGTTTTGATTATTTCTGTGTTTGTCACTGGTGCGACTATGGTAGTGCTTAACTATTTAGTGATTTTGCCGATTTTGAATTTACGCCAGGATTTAATCAAGGCGGGTTCAGCTATTACTAATCATCAGTTACCCCCTCAGTTTTATGCTGCTTCTGTCCAAAGTCGGGATGAACTAGGGGATGTAATTAGCGCATTTATGGATATGTACAATCAAATTTCTGAGGCGATCGCGCAACAAAAACAAGCCGAGGAAGCCTTACGCCAAGAAAAGGAAAAATCCGAGGAATTATTGTTAAATATTCTGCCGGAAACCATAGCCTATCAGTTAAAAAATACCCACACTTGTATTGCGAATAGATTTGAACAGGCGACTATTTTATTTGCAGATATAACTAATTTTACCGAACTTGCTTCGCAATTAACACCCACAGAATTGGTGGATTTACTTAATCAACTTTTTTCCGCTTTTGACCGCCTTACAGATAAGTATGGTTTGGAAAAAATTAAAACTATTGGTGATGCTTATATGGTGGTTGGGGGAATTCCTAACCCCCGTGATGATCACCCTCAAGCCGTGGCTGATATGGCGCTAGAAATGCAACAAGTTGTCCAACAATTCCACTGCGTTAGGCTTCCGGTTAGTGAAGCATCTGGTTTAGGAGAAGGGTCTACAGATGATCATAAACAGGGGGAAATTAGCCACCAACTTAATATCCGTATTGGTATTAATATGGGTCCGGTGGTGGCTGGGGTTATTGGTTTAAAAAAGTTTACCTATGATTTATGGGGAGATGCGGTCAATACTGCTAGTCGTATGGAGTCACAAGGTGAACCCGGAAAAATCCAAGTCAGTCAGACGGTATACTGGCATTTAAAACCACAATATATATTAGAAAAACGAGGGGTTGTTTCCGTGAAAGGTAAAGGCAATATGACCACTTACTGGTTAATTAGTAAACGGTCAAAATCTGTGGATTAATTAACTTGGTTAAATTTGGGATAAATTACCACTTGATTACGACCTTGTTTTTTAGCGTCATAAAGTGCTTTATCTGCCTCCATAAGTAAGCCATCGAGACTAATTTCTGATGATTCATAAATGGTCACACCAATACTCACAGTTATATTAATAGTCTGACCTTCAACATATATGGGAGTTTGGGCGATCGCCTTTCTAATCCTTTCCGCTACCAATAGGGCTTCATCAGCTTGGGTTTCTGGTAAAAATACCACAAATTCTTCACCGCCAAACCTGCCAAAAATATCCACTTTTCTTAAAGCATTAACGGTGACATCTGCCATAATTTTTAGTGCTTCATCTCCGATATTATGACCATAATTATCATTGATTAACTTAAAATGATCAATATCGATCATTAACACCGAAAAGGGGTTATGATAGCGTTGGGTACGTTGAAATTCTCGCTCTGCTAAAGTTAAGAGATGGCGACGATTAGCAATACCTGTTAAAGGGTCTGTCGTCGCTAACTTTTCTAACTCAACTAAGGCTGTTTTTAATTGGTCGCGAGTATATTTTAACTCCAAATGAGTTTTAACGCGAGCCAGTAGTTCAGGAGCCTTATAGGGTTTAGTAACATAATCAACCGCCCCTTGACTAAAAGCCTGAAGTAAATGTTCAGATTCATTACTAGCCGTCAGGAAAATAATCGGAATTTCTGCATAAAGCGGGTCAGCTTTTAAATGCTCACACACCTGCAAACCGTTAATTTCCGGCATCATTAAATCAAGTAAAATCAAGTCAGGATTAGCAGTTTTGACTCTTTCGATCGCCTGTTTACCGCTGGTGGCGAAAGTGGTGGCGTAACCGACATCATCAAGCATCGCTCCAACGACCTGCAAATTTTTGCTGACATCATCAACAATCAAAATCAAAAAATTTTCTGGTTGAAAACAGTTCACTACACACTGGGCTATTAATTCCAAGACTATACATTGATCCTATACCAATTGTTAACCAATGACAATAGGGACCAAATTCACTACCCGCTCAATTAGTAATAATCACCATAACTTATTCACCATAAATATCTATAAGCGATCGTCGCAGGTCTGGGAAGGCTCTCACCGTCCCAGGGATTTTGTCCCAGTCAAATTGTTCGAGTTGGGAACTCAGGGTAGAAGCATATTCCACAAAAGCCGGATAGGGGTACTGGTGGGACCATTGAACCAACTGCTCCGCAAAAGCCTGTAAATCCCTCATTTTGAGAGTTTGTCCTAGTTCTGGCCAAAATCTGTCTTCGTGTTCCTGGAGTTTTTCCAGTAATTCACTAATGGAAGCATAGGGGGGTTCTGGTGAAACCGGAAGATCAGGGGTAGCTGGGGAGGTATCATCATCAACTTGATCAACAGCATTTACAGTGTTCTGGGGAAGTAGTTGTTTTAAGACTAAGACTAACTGTGAACGACTCACAGGTTTATGCAAAAAACCATCCTGGATAGAAGATAGTTCTTGGTGGTCGCGATCGAGGGATGAAGCCGTTAAAATAATAATTGGAATTTGCTTAGTGACCGGATTTTCCTTTAACTGTTTCGTGGCTTCCACTCCATCTAATTCCGGCATTCGCAAATCCATCATAATTACATCAGGTTGTTCTAGTTCCGCTATTTGAATCGCCTCGATGCCATTATGTGCGAGCAACAGATGATGGTGGGAAGTTACAAAATATCCCTGAATTAAATCCAAGTTTGATTGGACATCATCAACGACTAATATTTTACTCGGTTTGACGGCGTTTAAATCATCATTTTTTTCGACGAGTTTATAATCATCGGGTTGCCAGTCTATGGGTGTAACTTGCGGGAAAATCAAGGTAAATTTACTACCTTGACCTAGTTGACTTTCCAGGCTGATAGTTCCCCCAAGCATTTGGGTGAGTCGTTTAGTAATTGCTAACCCTAGTCCTGAACCACCATATTTGCGGGTGCTTTGTCCTTCACTTTGAATAAAACTATCAAAAATGCGTTGCTGTTGTTCTGGAGCGATACCAATTCCGGTATCAGCGATCGCTATTTCTAGGGATATAGTAGATTCGGGATTCTCCGCATTTAGGGGAGTATTGCTGTTAGTCACCACCGAAATTTTCACCCAGCCTTCATCAGTAAATTTGAGAGCATTTCCCACCATATTTAACAAAATCTGTCGTAACCTGACTTCATCAAACATAATCGCTTTCGGCAAATTATCGTTAATTTCTCTAATCAATTCCACCTTTTTTTCGGCTGCTTTGTGGCAAAAAATTTGATAGATTTCTTCTAGCATAACCCGTAAATCAATCGGTTCCTGATGGAGTTCCATTTTCCCCGCTTCAATTTTTGATAAATCCAGAATATCATTAATCAAAGAAAGTAAAGTTTTCCCACTAGCTGCAATGGATTTAACATATTGCTGTTGACGAGGTTCCGACACCAAACTCTGTAGGAGATCGCAAAATCCTAGAATCGCATTCATAGGGGTACGGATTTCGTGACTCATATTAGCTAAAAATTCACTCTTAGCACGGTTAGCAGCTTGGGCGTGGCGTGTGGCTTCTTTCAGGGCTTGATTTTTGTGTTCTAGTTCTAGTTTGTGTAACTTTTCCTGTTCCAAAAGTTGCGCCTGTGCTAAAGCAATTCCTACTTGTTGAGCGATAGCTTCTATTAGTTCAATTTCTTCGTGAGTCCAATGGCGAAACCGATCGCACTGTTGCAAACTAATGACTCCATTAGGTTCGCCTTTGTAGGAAGTCCGAACGCTTAACATGGATTTTAAATGAATTTGGCGACAGAGATCATAATGGGGAAACAGTAGGGGATCTTGATAGACATCATCAGAAGCTATAGCCTGATCCTGATTTAATAATATGGCAAGATGTCGATTCTTGTGAATGGGTATTTCTACCCCCAAAAAAGGCTTATACTCACCCCTTAAATATTCTGCTACCATAGTTATTTGCGGTTCAGAAGTGGCGGCGGAATAACGATGAATTAAACAGCGATTCACATGAAAGGCTTCCCCCACTAAACTAACTGTAGCTTGAACAATGTGTTGGCTGTCGAGACTTTGGCGAATTTCGTCTGTTATCTGTTGTTGTAGTAAAGTATTTTGAAAAGCCTGTTCCAGAACTTTTTTAGCCTGTTGACGTTCGATTTCATTACCAATCCACATGGCAATTAATTGCAACAATTGCCGTTCACTATTGCGAAAGGGAGTATGGCGAGGATGGGGACTACAAAAGTTAATAGTTCCATATACATGTTGTCCTACTATAATCCTCACCCCAATATAGGCTTGGAGTCCTAGGTTATGATAGGCTGGATGGTTTTTATATTCCGACTGTGCCGCCGAGGTAATACAGACAATTTCCGAACTGTTAAAAGTGGCTTCACAAAAGGTATTGTTTAATCGGAATAAATCGCCTTTTTCAATAGGTGGTGTCAGTCCTGGGGGAGTTTGTACCGCTACCACCTGATAGCGATCGCCCTGAATATGAGAAAGCATCCCAATTTCTAAGCCAAATTGTAGTCGTCCCATAGACAGTAAAGATTCTAGTCTCTGATTAAAATTCAGATTAGGAGCCACAGCAATCTGATATAATTCTCGGAGAGCAACTTCTCTAGCTTGTAACTCTTCTTCTGCTTCTTTCCGAACTGTAATATCCTCAGCAATACCAGCAAAGCGGTAAATATTTCCGTCCTGATCATAAATCGGAAAAGAACAAGCACGAATCCAGCGTCTTTCACCATCTGGGCGAAAAATAGGATACTCTAACTCTAATTCCTTTTTTCTCAGAAATTGGTGTTTCATTCCACTAATTACTTTCGGTCTATAATTCACATCTATCGAATCAAACCAAGACTCAGGTTCTTGATATAAACTCTCACAAGTTCTGCCCCAAATTTGCTGATAAGCTGGACTAATATATAGGACTTCTCCACTGCGAGAAACTATAAAAAATGCTTCGGAAATTGCCTCAGCAAATTGACGGAACTTTTCCTCGCTTTCCCGCAAAGCTTGTTCAATTTGTTTTTGTTGTTCAATTTGGTTTGGTAGTTGCTGAGTTCTCTGTTTAACCCTAGTTTCTAAATCCTGATTAAGCCGCTGACGTTCCTGTTCAGCTTGTTGGCGATCGCTAATATCTTGTAACATCGCCGTATAAATTACTTGATCAGGCAATTGCAACCTAGATATAGAAGCCTCAGCCGGAAAAAATTCCCCATTTTTCCGTAGTCCTACAATCTCTCGCCTTCCCTTCATCGGAGAATTTACAATTTCCTTTTTACCAAAATTTTGGATATGTTTTTCATGTATTTGGTGGAGATTTTTAGGTAACAGAATATTCAGAGGTTGTCCAATCACCTCATCGATAGTATAGCCAAAAATTCTTTCTGCACCCTGATTAAATAAAGTAATCCGTTGGTCTTCTCCCACAGAAATAATCGCCTCTTCCGCAATATCTAAAATTCCCCTCAACTTTTGATTACTCTCAATTAAGGCTTCCTCTAATCGGCGACTTTTATCAATTTCTTGTTGTAATATAAAATTTTTCTCGGTTAATGTTTGAGTACGTTTTTGGACTAAATACTGCAAATTCTGATTGAGTTTATTTAAGGCTTTGCGACTCTCCTCTAATTCGATAATATCTCGATAGGAACGTAAAGCAGCAATAATAGTTGTCATCAATTTTTGCTGAGTCATTTCTACCTTAGTTTTATAATCATTAATATCATAATCAATAATTACAGAATCTTCCGGCGCTTCCCCCGGATATCCAGTTTTGAGGATAATTCTCACCCAGGGATTATTAAGCTGTGTACGGATATATTTAACTAAATCCAGACCCGCATTATTAGTTTCCATCACCACATCTAACAATAAAACAGCCGTGTCAGGATTAGCGGCGATCGCTTCTTTGGCTTCCCCCCCCGAATAAGCCGAAATAAAAGTTAAAGGTCTATCTTGAAAAGTCAAACTTTTTAAAACCATTCGTGTCGCTTGATGCACTTCTTTATCATCATCGACCAGCATAATTTTCCAGGGTTTACCGGACTCCATCCCATCGCTGTCAGATAAAACAGAAGACTCCTCGCCTTCTTCCTCATCCTCAATAATCATTAAAATATCTTCATCTTTAGTAACATCACCTGAATGGTTTTGACTATTCATATCTTAATCCCTATAAATTCATTTTTGAGGATAGCGGGGACAGTTGATGATAAATTTAGATCCTACTCCCACCTGACTCTCGCAATCAATTGTACCTTTCAAAGTTTTAGTTACCAAATTATACACAATATGTAAACCCAAGCCATTCCCCCCCTGATTACGGGTGGTAGTAAAAAAAGGGTCAAAAATATGCTCCAGGGTTTCAGGAGGAATACCACAACCATCATCACTGTATTCAATCAAAAAGTGATTATCGCTCACCTCAGCTATCTTTAAATATAACTGACCTGACTCAAATGGTTGGTCAGCATGAATCAGAGCATTAATCACCAAATTGGTGATCACCTGAGAAATCGCACCAGGATAGCTATCTACCTCTATGGTGTCGTCTCCCTCAACTACAATGCGATGATGGGTCTGTTTCAGTTTAGGACGAATATTCAATAGAATTTCCTCTAAATAGGGTTTGAGAGCAAAAGTTCGCCTTTCTAGGGATGTTTGGTCAACGGCTACTTGCTGAAAACTCTGGACTAATTCTGCTGAACGCTGGAGGTTACTGAAAATCAGTTTACGGCTTTCCGATACCATACCAAGATAGGTATTTAAAGTCGATCGCTTTAACGGTTGCGATCGACAAATACTCATCAACTTTTGAGTTTCACTCACCAAAAAAGAAGCCGCCATAATTCCCGTCCCCACCGGAGTGTTAATTTCATGAGCCACCCCCGCTACCAACCCCCCTAAAGTCGCCATTTTTTCCGCTTCAATTAGTCGTTTTTGCACCGTTTTTAGCCGTTGCGATGTCTGGGAAAGTTCCGCATTTTGTTCAGTTACTTTCTGTGGCAACGTTCGATACAGCAAAGCATTCTCTCAGCCAATTGCTACCTGAAAATATAGTAAACTCACCACTTCTATTTGAGCATATCCAAAACTGTCATTTTGCCTATTTTTTTCCATATACAAAATCCCAATTAGCCGTTTTTGCCGAATTAAAGGAATACCTAGAATTGACCGGGAATGATGACTTTTAATATATTCATCATCCCGAAAATTTTGGTGGTCATTATAAGCATTATTAAGCAACACATATTCATAAGTGCGCGCCACATAGTTAATGATTGACTTAGGAAAAGATTTGTCTGACAGTGTATTAAGGGGAATTGACCGCAAAACCGTCACCTCATCAATATCCATCTCTGCTATAGCTTCAATCATCCATTCTTGAGATATTTCTTGACTGGATTTATGGTCACATGGTAAAATTAAGTAACCTATTTCTGCATCTGTATTCTCAATAATAATTTTCATGGTTTTAGCCAACAGACTGGCTAAAAAAGTTTCTCCAGACAAGGTTTGATCAGCCTGTAGAACATGACCCAGATTAAAAATTTTGGCATTGCTTGGGTATTCTCGACTCTGAGATATTGAACTTTTCCACCAGTTAGCCGGAGAAAAAATATCAGGATATCGATACTTAATATCTTTAACTTTTGCGGTAGCTTCCCAGCGGCTATAAGTGCCATGAGCCGCCTTTATATAAATCACAAAAAATCTCTCTAAATTTTGTTTTCGATAAAATTCTGCCGCCAATTCATAGGCGATCGCTATTTCTTGAATCGCACCATTTTTAATCGCCTCAGAAACCGCTTGTTCGTACTTTTGCTGTGCTGATAATATCTGATTAGGCAGGCGTTCTAACTCCGCCTCTACCAAAAGATACCGATGTTGAAAACTCGCATAAATATGATTATTCCAGGATGACATTAACCCCTGATTTTGGCGGATTTTATCTAAAATAACATCCCGCTTTGACCCAGACATAGTTTCTGCCTGTACCAATAAAGTCAGAGAATCATAAAACAAATATTCTCCGCGATTAAAAACACTTAAACCATCATCGATATAATTACTAACTAATTCAGCCGCCTGTAAAGCCGATTCATAATCTCGAAATAGATAGCATAGAATTAATTGGAAGCAGTGAACATCAAATAAAGTTGAACTGCTATCAAGCGGATTTAATAGCAATAACATTTCCTGTTCTATATCTTTCCATACCGAGGCATTAATCCAGTCTGATTTTTGGTTTAAATTCCGCAATTGTTGCATCATCGTACTCGCCGGTTGCGTCAGACCCTATAAGCAATAATAACCTGATAATTAGACACTGACGCACCGGGTCGGCTACCTCTCACCTCCCTTGTAGGGTGCGTCAGACCTGGTAAGTAGCAATAATCACCGGATAATTGAAACTGAA